>JBFYLF010000149.1:0-5738 GCA_041305505.1 Methanothrix sp.
GACAAAATTTTGACTTTTGCACTCAGTTACCTGTAATAAAGCATTCTTGAGAGCGAAGGATACCTCTTCCCATGCCTTTTCCAGCAGCTTCCCATAATAACCGGCGTCGAACTTCGAGGCATATCTTTCAAAATCCACTTCCCAATTTGCCTCATCCACCACGACATATCCAATTTCCATCCCAGGAGCT
The DNA here is from genome assembly GCA_041305505.1 of Methanothrix sp. GTDB lineage: Archaea > Halobacteriota > Methanosarcinia > Methanotrichales > Methanotrichaceae > Methanothrix. The sequence goes on from JBFYLF010000149.1 coordinate 191, forward strand.
AATTGGACTCCCCGTCTTTGATATGCTTTCAATGCCGATGCCTCAGCACATCTTCTCGAATAGTTGATCCTGCCCAATCTGCGATGAATGGCAAGTTCTCTTACATCCACGTCCTCAAGCTCTAGCATGTACTTTTCACGAACCTCACAGGCCCTTGATCTCACCCTCAGAAGCTCCTCCTGGCTTCTCGCCTGAGCCAGAACCTCGAATAACTCCAGTTGCATCCGGCGTACATATTCAGGAGTATCTCCTCTCCTTGCCATCACGCCCCTGATCTTCATCTTTCCAGTATCCAGTCTGCCAAAATAGCGGTTGTAAGCTCCTGAACCATCTGCCTGGGCCAGGAAGGCGATCCAATTATAGGAGTCTACCTCAGTCAGGATGCCTGTATCCCTCTCCACAGCCTGCTTAAAATCAGATATCGGCACTCCAATCACCCAAAGGCAGTCCACAATGCCATGCAAAACCTCGAAGCCCATATCTTCTGCAAGCTCCTTGATCTGCATCAGAAGCTCTCTGGAGGTGGCTGTAATTCTCTCATGAACCTGGATCTGGCCGAACTTGGCGTTCCGGTATCCAGTATAGCCAAAACAGGTTACGAGCATCCATTTAAGAATCGAGTCTATGCCAGCATAATCCGGGTTGGTCTTCTTAAGCCTCTTGGTCTCGATGCGCAGGTTTAGCAGCGAGGAGATCACAGTGCTCAAGAAGCCCCTTAGCTCGGGATGCTCGATTGTTTCCGGGGAGAGGTTGTACTTGACGATGATAGAGGGATAAAGAGATGTGAAATCGATCTGGTGCACATTCTCATACACTCCAGGCTCCGGCTGGAATATCATGCCTCCTTTATCACAGGTCCTCAGCTCCGAGATACTCCTTACCCGTTCTGCATCACGCTTCCTAAAGGGAACTGCCACCCCTCTTCGCAGTGCTTCAAAGACCTCGTAACTTGATATGAGTGTGCCAGGAGTGAATCTGGAGGTCAGGTTTGGGGATAGGCCGGAGAGCCGGGAGGCCATAAGAACTCCTTTCAGACCGCTCTGCGAATAGACAAAGCTCCTGGCGGTGTCAATCAGCACTCTGCCCTCAGGAATCATGGCTCCGTCCTTATGGTTAGCCTTGCCATAGCTCCAGTAAGACCTGGAAGCCATCTGTTTAAACCAGCCAGTACGACTTATGGCCGGCTCCAAATCGTATCTTCTGGCCCTGCGAAGAATTAGCGGAACCCATGTGTCTGCATAGGGAAGCATGATCAAATCAGGATCATGCGACTTAATAAGCTCCTGAAGATCGGAGATGATTGTCCTCTCTGATCCCTTCAATATCCTCTTTCTGCCGTTTAGTATCTGCACACATGAGATCTCCCTTGGAGTTGAAGGGTCTCCAGCAACCTGTATCTCCAATCCTGTCAATGGGGCATCAAAATCAGGAGAGAACCTCGATTCATCACGGTCTCCACATGGAAAGATATCATGCTCCGCCATGTACCTCTGATCCTGCCTGACATCCACGTTGTAAAGCTCTGCTTCGTAGCGGGTTTGTATCTCGATCTTCTCGGCTACTTTGCGGCCGGCAAAGATCCTAAAACCCTGCAATGTGCCAAAGATGGTCCTGAAGCTACATTCCTCTGTTTTATAGCGGCTCTCCAGAGCCTCGATCATCTCATGATGAGCTGGAGGATCTTTCAGGTGCATATAAAACGAAGGCGGATAGGAGACGCTAGCTCTAGTGAGCCCTCTCTCTCGGCCCCAAAGCTCCACGAAGCCCTTGTAGTATGAGTCAAAAATCCACACAATGCACCCCACAATAGACGAGGATGAAGCCCCTCTTCTCCCCCCGGGTTTTTTTGTTTCAAGCGGCGAGAATGAGGACAAATGTTTTTTTGTTGAAGCTATTGTCTATTCTTCTTGCCTTTTCTCTAGCTCCTTCAACAGCTCTACCAGCACGGAGAACAGCGCAGCCTCTAGCGGATCATCGAGCGCGTAGAATGCCTCGCTTGAATGCTTCTTGGCCATCTCCGCCAGACTCTGCCCATAAACCTGGTCTTCCTTCTTGAGAGCCCTGCTGGCCTTCAGCCATCTGGCAGAGACATCCTTGACGCCCATCCTCACGCTCTCGAAGCTCCGGCCCATACTATTTTTCCCTGGCTGAAATGTTGCAGCCACAGTCCTTCACTGCGTTCATCCGAGCCATCTCCGTTCCTCCAGACGCCTCTGGATCATCTCTTCTATCTCCCTGGGCCGGGCATGAAAGACCTCGGCCAATATCTCCTTGGCGCTCTCCAGCTCCAGGGCCTTGCTGTTGACCGGCGTTCGACCGGGAGATACATGAACCTCGCTACACCCTGATTCCCGCTTCTTTGGCCATCTGATCATGAGTATGCCTCCAGAGTGACCTGGGATCCTGGTGTCTTCGCATCGGCCTTCGCCCGGACTTTTCCTTGAGCTTTCGGCATTTCATAGAAGCAGAACACACGATCTGCAAGCTCTGTCATCTTCTCAAGGTGAGGGTCCAGAGCAGGAGCAATGAGCAGGATCGTAGCTTCCCTTGAGGTCTGTTTCAAGCCCTGGGCCACGTACTCGACCATCTCATTGGCATCTTCATAGAGGAGGGGATCGTGCTCAATTATCAGGAAGCTGTGGTGGTTCTCTTCGAGGATTGTCATAAGCTGGAAGGATGTGAATGCCCGGCGCACATCCAGCTCGGTGAATTTGCGATCGAGGCGGCTGAGGATCTGAGAGTAGTTGCCACAGATGAAGAGGATTTTGTAGCGCTGCAGGTTTAGGTTGCTGTTCAGCACTCCGGCTACCATCTCCGATGGGGCCATCAGGACGTTGAATGTCTCGGGAATCAGGGAGACGGTTGGGAGGAGTTCGATTATCATAATCAAGAATGAGCTGCTTTTGAGATTAAATGTCGAGCCGGGCGCGGGGTGAAAGTGTTCATGAGAGGAATGCATTTTTCGGTGAACTGGCATGAATAGAAATAAATCCAGGTTATAGCGATCTCAACTTTCGAGCTTGATTTATGACGATTCTCGTGGGCTGTAGCGGCTGGTCTTATGATGATTGGGTGGGCAGGTTCTACCCAATAGAGCTGGCCAGGAAGAAGGGTGAATGGTTCTCCTATTATGCAAATTACCTCCAGACAGTAGAGATCAACAGCACCTTCTACCGGCCACCGGGAGAGCTTCAGGTCAATTCCTGGATAAAGAAGGCAAAGGACCTTAGTGGCTTCGAATACTCTGTTAAAGTCCCCCAGCTTGTCACTCACAAGGCACTGGTTGAGAAAGACCTGGAGAGGGCCATATTCTGGGCCGCCTCATTCGAGAAGACCTGCGTGAAGCCCCTTGCAGAATCGGGCATCCTGGGCGGAGTGCTGTTTCAGCTCTCTCCTTACTTCAAGAATGAAGCTTCGGCTCTTGACATACTCAAAGGCGTGCTTGATGCAGTCTCTTATAAAGAGTACAATTATGCTGTTGAGTTCAGGCACTTAAGCTGGCTGGGCGAGAGCGTGAAGGAGATTGATGCAGCCGCTCTGGAGGCTCTGAGGGAGAGGAATGTTGCCAATGTGCTGATAGATGGTCCTGGGCTTCATGCAGGCACAGATCAGACTGCTGATCATGCCTACGTGCGTTTTCATGGCCGCAATTACGATATTCTCGCATCAAAGAGGCTGAATTAAAGGCTGCCAAGGTGAGGGTGTATTTCAACAACCACGCAAGGTCAAAGTCAGTCCGGAATGCCTTCCTGCTGATGGATATGCTCCAAATAGAGCACAAGTCCAAAGAAATCCACCTTCAGGATCAGTTCACTCTTGGGGAGTTTTAATGCGCTTCTTCGCCGCTTCCCCTAGTTGCCTTTTGGTTCCCTGGCCGGGACTGGCCTGCGGGAGATCGCCGTTCGCGGGCCTCAAGGCTCCCGGAATGTGCCGGAAAAAAGGAATAGCTGTGGCGTTTTTGGCCGCGTATTTGTTGCCAGGAAATCCTTTTTGAGTTCACCGGTGGGCGAAATACGCCACTATTCCCTCTCCCACGCAGTTGACCTGCACGAATCCGTACCTCTCGAACTGCACCACCCGCCCCAGCTCCTGGGCGATCCCGGCCTCGCCCACACCCTCGTCCATTCCGTCCGGCCTCAGCACCCGCACCTTCGGCCCGTCCGCCGGAGCCCAGTGGATGATCTTGGTCCTCTGGCCCATATCCCTGGCCAAAAACCGGGCCCTGGCCGGCTCCAGGCTCGTGATCTCCACATTGCACAGATCCTTGAGGCGGATGTTATCGCCGACCTTCAGGCCTTCCAGGTCGCTCTTGCAGATGAAGAGACTATTTCCCGCCGGAATCTCCCTCACACCCCGCTCGATTGTCGGGTGCAGAGGTGCATGAGCCAGGGCTGGGACATCGCCCTCGATCTCCAGCTCGACAGGATCCCAGACGAAGAAGCGACGGTTGGCCTGCGGGTCGATGATCTTGCGGTTCTCCGCATAAATCGAGTCCATGCTGATGGATATGTCCGTCTCGCCAACGCCCAGGTCGATCATGAACTTTCGGAGGGCCTCGGCACGGATGCCCCGGCAGCGCATCGCCCGGACCGTGGGCACCCGTGGGTCGTCCCAGCCCGAATACTCGCCGGCCTCTATGGCTTTCCGAAGCTTGCTTGTCGAAAATGAGCCAAACTGATGGATCTTGATCCTTCCCCAGTGGATGACCCTGGGGTACTGCCAGCCCAGATGCTCGTAGAGATACCTCTGTCGGCTGCCGCTGTCGGCCAGGTCCTTGCCCCGGATGATGTGAGTTGTGCCGAGCAGGTGGTCCTCCACCGCGCTCTCGAAGTCCAGGAGCGGCCAGACGCGGTATTTGTCTCCCACCAGCGGATGCGGCGCGGTGACTATCCGAAAAGCCGGCCAGTCACGGATGGCCGGGTCCTTGTGGTGCATGTCGGTCTTGACCCGCAAGACCGCCTCGCCCTCGGCTACTGTTCCATCGAGCATCCCCTTCCACAAAGCCAGGTTCTCTTCAATGCTCTGGCCTCTGTGCTCGCACTCCACTCCCCTGTCCTTGTGCTCCTTGAAGACTGCCTGGGGGCAGCCGCAGACGTAGGCTCCGCCCCTGCGGATCAACTCTTCTGCTATCGGATAGTACTGCTCGATCCGCTCGCTGGCTGTGATCACAATATCGGGCTTTGCGCCGAGCCAGCCACAGTCCTCCAGATACCAGCCGTAGGCCTCGGGCATGGGCCGCTTCTTGACGGGGTCCGTGTCATCGAATCGGATGATGAATTTGCCGCCGTACTTTTTGACGTACTCTGAGTTGACTATAATTCCCCGCGCGCTGCCGAGCGTCGGCGGGCCGTTGGGGTTTGGAGCAAAGCGCATCACGACACCGTTTTCAGCACCCTCAAGGGCCGGTAGCCCCTTATCCGGCTCCTTCTTCTCCGATAACTGCGCCAGCAGCTCCGGGGCTATGGCCTCCAGCCTCTTCTCCCACTCCTCCGGGCTGGTCTTTTGGACGACTGCCAGAATATCCTTCACCAGGGGGGAGATCTCTTTG
>JBFYLF010000150.1:0-3841 GCA_041305505.1 Methanothrix sp.
AAAAAGGATGGCCGAACAGATGAAAATGTCCAGGGCCAGGAAAGGAGCAGTCTTAAGAGAGACTGCTTTGGAGACAAAATATGATGCGAGAATCAGCAGCAAGCTTATTAAAAGGCTGGCCTGCCAGATAGGCGCCAGCTCTTCCAGGTTGGGTTGGAGAACGAGGCATGCCAGCGAGGTGACAAACAGAAATACCGATATGGCAAGAGATGCCCACAAAGCAGGCCTGATCTTCATTTAGTATCCTCCGAATTTTCGCCGGATACGAATCCTGGCATAATCAGCAACCAGACTGAATAGGGTCACTACTATGAGAAGAACAAATCCTACTGCAAAAAGGACATGATAATGCATTGAGCCTCTGGCCACCTCACCCATCTCGCCAGCGATGATCGAGGTGAAGGATGCACCCTGATCAAATATATCGTACGGAGGAGAAGCCAGCCTGGCAACGTTTCCCACCACCAAGAGCACAGCCATGGTCTCACCGATTATGCTTCCTATGTTGAGGAGAACGGCGGCAGTAATTCCTGATGACGCCGCCGGTATGGTCACATTTCTCAGAGTCTGCCAGCGATTGGCCCCCAGTGCAAGTGAGCCCTCCTTGAATTCGCTGGGCACGGCCCGCAGAGAATCCTCGCAGATGGTGGTAAGGCGGGGAATGAACATGACACCAAGGAGCATCGATCCGGCCAGAATCGACCTGCCGGTGAGCATATCAAAGCTGTCCTGCAAGTAGGTTACAAGAATTATCACCCCTAAGAAACCATATACAATGGATGGAACGCCTGCCAGGAGCTCAATGGACGGTTTCAATACAGCCTTGCTCCTGGGCCCGGCCAGCTCCGCCAGGGAAATGGCCAGAGGAAAACCGATCAGGATGTTTATAAAGAGAGCAAGGAGAGTGATGATGATTGAGGCAGAGATAATGGGCAGTAATCCGTAGATATCGCCGGATGGATGCCATTTCGAGCCGGATAGTAACGAGAAGACGCCAAGTTGTGAAAAAGCAGGAAGGCTCTCATGAATGAGGAAATAGAAGATAAGAAGCATAATGAGGATAGAGGTAATGGCTGAGACGAATAGCAGAGCCTCTACAAACAACTCCTCATATTTGCGAGGCATCTTTATTCTCGGCCGATCCATACGCTACGACAAAACACACTAACCGGTTAAAGCCCTTGCGTATAGAATCTATATAGACCACCAATTAATTAGAATGATAACTATAGATAGCTTTTGCAATAATGATGAGAGGAAAAGATAAGTGGAAAACATCACGAATTCAGCCGATTCAAGATCTCCCCCGGATCATAACGCACGCTGATGATGCGACTTCGGCCACGTTCACCCTCACCGGTAAAATCGGCATTTATCAATCGGATGGAATCAAGCTTATTGAGAATATCATGAAAACGAGTGTATCCCGCATCAGTCTGATCATGAAAGCGAACAAATAGTTCGCCTGCGCGCCAGCTTTTCTGCTCTGCAGCCAGTCGCAGAACAACTAGTTCATCTTCTTTGAGGGATTTCAGGGCATAGGTGAGATGAATCAGGCGGGATCGATCGCAAGAGCCAGCCACATCAACGAGAGAGACGCTCTTGGAGGCACGCCTTTCCGCAGATAGGCCGGACCTCTTGAGAAGGTCAATTCCCACCCGCAGGTCTCCCGACCTCTCCGCGCAGTCCACAACCGCATCCAGGACATCGTCACTCATCACGCCTGGATAATAGCCCATCTGCGCCCGGTGGCCCAATATGTCCCGTATCTCCGATCGAGTGTAGGGAGGAAATATGATCTCTTCCGGCTGAAAAACGGAGACTACGCGCGGGTCGAGAACATAATTCAGTGCAAGCTCGCTCATAACGCCTATCACTCCCATTTTGGCACCAGGGCAGGCCTCATGGGCCCGTAAGAGGGAGTATAAGACGTGATCCACCTCTTTTTCGTGAAATAGATAATTTATGTCGTCTAAAGCCACGATCAGTACCTTATCCTGGTCGGATGCGGCCATAGCTACCTTCTCGAAGATGCGTTTGAATGATATGCCGCTGGAGGGAGGAGCGTGATCGAAGACCTTCTTGTAGATCTGATAGAATACGGAATACCGGGTAGAGTCCATCTGGCAGTTTACATGAACAGGAATGACCTTTGTGGAATGTTTCTCAATTTCCTCAAAGAGCTTGAAAAGAGCTGTGGTCTTGCCTGTGCCAGGTGGACCGAGGCAAAGGGCATTGACTGGACGGGCACCTTGCAAGGCAGGACGGATGCAGAATTTGAGGCTGTTCATCTGATCTTCTCGGTGGCGGAAGTGCTCGGGCAGATGATCTAACTCGAACAGATCCCTATCCTTGAAGAGCGTCTCCTCCCAGAGGAGCATATCGGGTTTTTCAGGCCTCACTGACTGAGTATATTTTGTATTTCCTTCTTCAATATGGCGCTCACAATGCTGCCATCAGCTTTGCCCCTCAATTCCTTCATAACCAGTCCCATCAGTGGTGCCGTCGCCCTCTCACCTTTGCTTCGCACCAGATCAATCTTAATCGCCACAATTGCCTGCACGGCCTTCTCTACTTCTGCCTGATCCACCCCTGCCAGGCCCACAGCCGCAGCCGCTTCGGCTGCTGTAGTCTGCGGATTCGCGGCCAATGAGCGCAGAAGATCCGTCAGGCCCTCCTTGGCCACGCGACCCTCGCTGACTAGAGCCAAGCAGTCCCTGTAATGCTGCTCCGTTAGATTAGAGGCGGCTACCCCCTCTCGGGCCAGCTCAATGGGAACAGTCTCCAGAGCCCTGACGACGATGGAGGCAGGGAGATTTGTTTTCATAATTTCCTCAAAGAGCGGATAGTTGGGGGAAGAAGCCATAACGCGAGCCTGCTCGGCAGACAGGTTGTACTGCTTCTGAAAACGCTTAGATCTATCTGCGAAAAGCTCGGGCATCTTCAGACCGTCCAGCATCTCCTGCGTGATCACTACTGCGGGCACATCAGTCTCCGGATACATACGGGCAGACCCCGGCAGAGGCCGCATGTATTCCGAGCAGCCGTTGGGCAGAGCCCGGCGCGTCTCCTCAGGCACGAAGGCCAGCGCTTCACGGGCTCGAACCAGCACGGCTTGCATGGCTTTTTCGGCTCTTTCCCGCGGCCCGGTGACCATGATCACGGCGTCGCCCTTCGCTGCTGCCAGCAGGCTCTGCACGGCCTCGACCTCCTCTGCAGTCACACCATAAGCAGGAAGCTCATCAGTATGGAATATGCCGCCAACACCTGCTCTCTTGGCTCTGTCCGACATCTCGGAGCCCAAACGGCGATCGGGCTGAATCTCCCGGCCCACCAGTCCGGCGAAGCCCGCCAGCCGGCAAGCCAAGACCACGCCACCGCTCTTGAGGGATCGAGCCAGCACCTTGGAGCCGGTTTTCGCGAAGACCTCAGTGACATCTTTTATTTTATCATCAACATAGGCCAGACGACGATTCAGTTCATCTTTAATCTCTAGCAGCCGCACCTGGCGCAGAGCCTCAAACTCCACCACCTTATCGACCAGGTTAAGGGCCTGCACGCCCTTGATCTCTACGCGCGCTCCGCCTTTGATGGAGACATTTACGTCCTGGCGAATGGTGCCTAGCCCCCTCTTCACGCGACCGGTAGAACGCAGGATCATTCCCAGATAGGATGCCACCTCATGTGCGTGTGAGGGAGAGACAATATCCGGAGCTGTTCCGATTTCCACCAAAGGTATTCCCAGCCGGTCCAGTGAGTAGATCACACTATCACCCCGATCCTCAATGATGCGTGCCGCTTCCTCCTCCAGGCTGAGGATGCTTATGCCCACAGATCCTTC
>JBFYLF010000151.1:0-3832 GCA_041305505.1 Methanothrix sp.
CCCGGCCCGATATTGATCCTGGAGTTGCGGTTGAGGTTTATGCTGTCATGGTTGAAAAAGGCCACTCCCTCAGCCTGAACATGGTAGAGCTCCAATTCTCCGAAACCGGTTCCCGGCTCTATTGGAAGGACTGTATCCGATATCTGGAATATGCCATCTATGGCAGCAAAGCTGTGGCTGCCTTCGTTGAATATATTCCCAAAGTGGATCATTATGATGGGCAAGTCCTCGATGTTCTCCACATCTTTGCTATAGATATAGGTGGTATCGGACTCAACGACTGAGCTATCCACCAACAGATCATCTTTAAAGAGCTGGATAAAGAGGCTATCATTGGCCACATCTCTAATTCTCATCTCGTAGCCTTCAGCCAGTAAATAATTTCCTGCTGTGATATTGCCCTGTAGCTCTCTATCATAAACAACCTGTCCGAAATACTCGTTTTTGAGGAGACTCTTGGATATTCTGCGGCCATCTACACTAAAATCATACCCGGCAAAATATGGCGTGCCAAATAAGCTGATTATATAATAGTCCCCCCATGATTTGTATTCAAATTCCTTGGTTTGAGCTCTCGAGATATACCAAAGGCTGACACCTTTACTGGAGCTTGGCGGTGGAATTCTGTGGTCTTCTACATTTAGTATTTGGAGTTCCTCCCCGCCCAGAGCATTATCCGGATTATCCGGATCGAAGAAAAATCCAGTATAGTTCTCCGCATTCCATCTAGCGATGAATGAGAAATTAGACTCAGCCTCAATCAAAGGTGTTTCACTAAAGACAGGCCCGCGTATATCATAAACCCCGTAATCAAAGATCAAGCCCTCAGGATAATAGAGCAACTGTTGGCTGTCCGGCACAACAAGCACAAGATTCGGGGTCAATTGCAGATTTGTATCCCTCCTTAAGGAGATCGATCTGTTGTTTTGAAAATCCAGACCCTGTGAAGAAAAGCTATTGAGCTTCATCTCACCGACCTGTATTCCATCAAAGATCCGAAGATCAGACTGATCGCTGATTTGAAAGACCGCATCCACCTCTGCCAGCTCTTCATCGGCTCCCGTCATGGCCTCTGCCAGATGGACAAGTATCACAGGCAGATCGCCGACCTTATAGACGAATGTATCGTCGATGCTGACCACTGAAGCATAAACAGGTTCACCGTTCTTGAATAGAACAAAATTGACATTGCCCTTCTGAACTGATACCTCCATGGGCACTAGGACATAGCCCTGCTGCAAGGGCAGGCTCTTGTTGCGGCTTAAAGTCCAATGAGTGTCATCGTCTATCCGAACCAGCCGAAGCTCGCCCCTCTCCAGAGAGCTGACCTCCTCGGTTAAGCTGGTTTCCGGGTAACCGGCGAAATAGTGCCTTCCGAAAAAGGCTATAGATTGGTAGCTTCCCCAGGGCTGATACTCAAACTCCTGGCTCCACGCCTCCGAGCTATAGGTTATATGCCCTTTCTCTGCCTCACGCCCATCCAGGTCTATCTCCAGGCGCTCCCCGCCAAGGTCCTTGTCTATGTCATAGTAGAACCAACCGAAGTCATCGGCCCGCCAGACTCCATCTCCGGATGCCTGATGGCCTCGGACATATGCGGCTTCTGAAATCTCCTGTGCTGATGATATGAAAGCCAGCCCTAAAAGAAGGACCGAAACTACTGCTGCGGCAAAAAGCCAGACCTCTCTTATCTCCACCCACTCTCCATAATCAATCCTGGATAAGCTGTATATCCTATGGCGGATCTACAAGCGGAGCGGAGTTAGATGTCATCTATTAAACACGTTGCGATATACGGCAAAGGCGGAATCGGCAAGTCCTGCACTGCCTCGAACATTGCCGCCGCCTGTGCCGAAGAGGGCCACAGAGTACTGGTGGTCGGCTGCGATCCCAAGAGCGACTCGAGCATAACACTTGTCGGAAGAAGGATTCCCACGATGATGGACCTGATCCTGGCAGGCAAGGAGATCCGAGAAGAGGACGTGGTCTTTCGAGGATATAAGGGCGTAAAATGCATTGAGGTAGGGGGCCCAGAGCCCGGAGTCGGCTGCGCAGGCCGCGGGATAATAGTGGCCATAGACTTCCTGCGAAAGGTATCAAAGGTTTTAGAGGAGGTAGACCTCGTGCTGTATGACGTGCCTGGCGATATCGTCTGCGGCGGATTTTCCGCGCCCATCAGAAAGGGGTTGGTGAGCCAGGCCTATATCATAACATCAGGCGAGTACATGCCACTTTATGCCGCAAACAACATCAGCAAAGGACTTTTGCGGCTGAATACGCCGCTATCAGGCGTAATATGCAACTCGCGCGAAGCCGCTGCAGGCAGGGAGAAGGAGATTGCTGAGAGGTTTGCCTCAGAGCTCAACAGCAGGCTTGTGGCATTCATACCCAAAGACCCAACAGTCCAGAGATGCGAGAGGAACGCCATGACTGTAATCGAGGGAGCGCCTGATTCTGCGATTGCAGATGTCTACAGGGCTCTTGCCCGCGAGGTCATGGCTGGAGCCGAGCCCAGGGTGCCCAAGCCGCTTACAGATGAGCGGCTGAGGGAGCTCTCGATTGAGGATTGAAAGGGTCTTTAGATTGGGTTAGGAAGGAGGAGTAAACTCTTGGCAGTGGACTGTCCGCGAATCCTCATAGCAGGAGATCGCAGCTCAAGCGGCAAGACAACAATCGTGGCAGGGCTTCTCTCAGCCTTGAGAGGAAAGGGACTCGCAGTCCAGCCCTTCAAGGTGGCTATGGACTATATCGATCCCAGCTACCACACCTGGATCACAGGGAGGAGCTGCCGGAATTTGGACGGCTATCTGATGAAAGAGGAGGCTGTCAGGGAGATCTATTCCCATGCCGCTGAGAATGCCGATATTGCTGTGATCGAGGGAGTGCGAGGGCTCTATGAGGGCTATGACGGAGACCTGGGCAGCACTGCCCAGATCGCAAAGCTCCTTCGAACGCCGGTCATATTCGTCGTAGACGCCAGGAGCATCACGAGGAGCTGCGCGGCTCTGGTCAAGGGATTCATGGACTATGATCCCCTGGTCGAATTCCGGGGCGTGATCCTGAATAAAGTGGGAAGTGACAGGCATGCCGAGAAGGCTATCAAAGAGGTCGAGAGATATGCCGGAGTGGAGGTTGTCGGGGTCATCCGCAGAAACGATGAGATGCATCTTGCCATGCGCCACCTGGGCCTGGTTCCTGTGCTTGAGGGCAAGACAAGGCACGAGGGCTTTGCGAACAGGGTTGATCGGATCCGGGAGATAGTCGAGGAGGGAATCGATATTGTCCGGATAATTGAGATCGCAAGGGAAGCTCTGCCTCTGCCGCAGGTCAAGCCGGAACTCTATCTGAAAAACAGCTTAGGAAAAGGGCTTCGAATCGGAGTGGCAAGCGATGAGGCATTCAACTTCTACTACCGCGACAACCTGGAGATGATGGAGCTGGCCGGGGCGAAGGTCGTGCCATTCAGCCCCGTGCATGATAGCGCAATACCGCAGGTGGATGGGATCTACATCGGAGGGGGTTATCCGGAGATCTATGCGAGCGAGCTATCCCAGAACACCAGTATGCTTCAGAGCCTTGAGAAGGCCCAGGAGAAGGGGCTTCCGATCTATGGCGAGTGCGGCGGGCTGATGTACCTGGCAAGGGAGATAGAGTGGGATGGTGAGAGGCATGAGATGGTCGGGCTGGTGCCAGGGAAGGCCAGGAGAGGCGATATTCGAGTGGTAAGCTATGTGCACGGCAGGATTGAACGCGACTGCCCGCTGGGAAGAGCTGGCGAGTCGATCATGGGGCATGAGTTTCATCACTCAGAGATGCTGATGGACGATGGTGT
>JBFYLF010000152.1:0-4733 GCA_041305505.1 Methanothrix sp.
CGGTTGACCAGATAGTCCAGTTCCTGCCGCCGGGCGGATCGAAGATGAAGGGCGGTGCATCGTGAGGACCTGAATCGAGATCTTTGTTTGCATCGATCCGATCATACTGAAAAATATTATGATGCCACAGCTCTCTTTAGAGAGGATAAAGCCTAAATGCAATAAGGTAATTCGAGAAGAAGATCTGTGATGAAAAAAGTAGTCTTGATCTCGAACAAAAGGGCCATTTTTGGTTTTCCTGGAGTTGCCAGATATGCAAGCGATTCCGATGAAGCTGTATAGAGACTGAAAAAGCATGGTTTGATGGAGGCTGCCTCGTGGACCCCTTGTTAAGAAAGCTTGGCTGGAACTCATTTTTCGGAGAAAATTTCCGGGAGTACGTGATAGGGTATGAACCGGGAAGGATCTCAAGCGTAAATAAAAGCGGCTGCAGAGCCCATACTAAATGCGGTGAAGTGAGAGCCAGGATCTCTGGCAGACAGCGAAAGGATTGTCTTTATCCTGCCGTAGGAGATTGGGTGGCACTTTCAAAGGATAGCACTGGAACCTACACCATACATGCTATACTGGATAGGAAAAATAAGATATCTCGCAGAGATGCTGGCAGAGCCACCGGCGAGCAGGTGATCGCTGCAAACATCGATGTAGCGTTTATCATGACCTCACTCAACAGGGACTTGAATCTGAGACGACTGGAAAGATACCTGGCTGTTGTGAGACAGAGCTGTGTTGATCCGGTCATTGTATTAAACAAATCAGATATTTGTACAGATGTTGATGCAAGGATAAACGATGTGAGGGCGATCGCACCGGATGTGCCGGTATATGCAATCAGCGCCACAGAGGGGGTCGGCATGGAGCTGTTATCACAATATCTCCTAGACGGCAAAACGGTTGTGTTGCTCGGCTCGTCAGGCGTCGGAAAGTCTACTCTGATCAATGCTCTCGAAGGGATTGAACGGCAGAAGGTCTGCGAGATTAGGGAAGATGATAGCCGAGGTCGGCATACAACAACGGTTCGGGAGCTGATCATGCTTGAAAGCGGTGGGGCTATCATAGATAACCCTGGTATGAGGGAACTGCAGCTATGGGATGCGAGAGAAGGTCTACAGAATACGTTCCGGGATATCGAAGATCTTATGTCTCAATGCAAGTTCTCTGATTGCCGACATGAGACTGAACCCGGGTGTATGATCAAAAGGGCGATCGAAGAAGGAACGCTATTACAGGTCAGGTATGATAGCTATCTGAAATTACAGAGGGAGCTAATTGCAGTCGAGAGAAAGAAAAGCCCTGAACTCAAGGCTGCTGAAAGGAAAAAATGGAGAAAGCTGGGGCACATGGGCGAAGAAATCCGAAATATCAAGGAACGGGGTATATAGAGCAGTCCGCTCTTGGCGCTCGACGAGATATCGAGTTCTTGCCGTCCTTCAAATGCTATTTAGATCGGTGCTGAAGCCAGCCGAGAATGCCCGGCCGGTCTCATAGTCGACGTAAATATATTTGGCCCGGGTCCGCATGCACCAGGGCCTCGCTGATCTTATGGGACGCCGGCTTTGGGCTCCGGGAAAGAGCTGAGAGATCAATTTCAAAGTTGACTTTTGCCCGGCAAAGCCTCGCCACAGCTCTTGCAGTAGCTGGCATCTCTATCGTGCCTGTCCTGTCCGCAGCCGGAGCATACTGCAATTTTCTTCTCCCTCTCGGCTGTCATCCAGGTCTTGAAGATTCTGGCAGCCTGAAATGGGATCAGGAGGATGCCCGATAATATCATTGCCACTGTGACAAGCCTTCCCTCCTCAGTTGCCGGGACTATATCTCCAAAGCCTACAGTCGAGACGGCTACAACAGTGAAGTAAAAGGCATCTCCAAAGTTCTGAACCTCGGAGTTGAAGCCGCTCTCAACGAAGTAGAAGAGCCCTGAGTAGATGAAGAAGATTATTATGATGCTCAGGACCAGCCTCGCCACGTTGATCATTCCAAGGCTTATGGTGCCAAAGAGCATATGATCCCTTGAGATGAATCGCAGGAATCGAAATATCCTGAATACAGTCAGAACTCGCAGGATCTGGACGAACTTGATGTCATAGACGACGAATGAGGATGGAAGAGCCATGAGAATCAATGTTGGCATTATGGCCACAAGATCTATGACGCTGTAGAAATCCCTGAAGTGTCTCCATCTCCGGGGCGCTCCGTAGAGCCGCAGAAGATATTCAAGTATGAATACGGCGACGACTGATGTCTCAAGCCTCCCGAGAAGTGTCTCTTGACTGGCTGACAGATCATATGTATGGAGCACAAAAATGGCGACTGCGACAAGGTTGAGGGCGATGATCAGGATGTCTATGGCTCTTCCTAGAGGCGTTTGAAAGTCGATCATATAGAATTGAACGATCTCCCGAAAGGACATCCGGACCCGATATCCTTCGCCCTGCTTTGCAGCCTTTCTGCCAGCCATCACAGATATTTCGGATCTCCTTGAAAATAAAGTGATCCATCTATCTCTCTCTGATGTGCCTGATATCCACTGCAACGCCCCTTTGTGAGCTGACCATCTCCCAGCCAGCCATCCTGGCCCGGCCAATTCCAAAGGCCCTCTCCCCCCGGACTATCACCTCATCACCGGGCCGGATCTGATCGTCTGCATCCACGACGCCGGGCGCGAGCAGTGAGCCCTTTGGCAGGAAGTCGCCGATCTGAACGATATATCGGCCCAGGGTTTCCAGCCGAGCCGCGCCTGACAGAGAGAGGGCGATCATGCCGCTCGGAGTAGTGGCGGCCAGAGGCCTCTTCTGCTCGTCCTGAATCTCACGGCCTCGCACAATGATCTTTCCGGCCAGGAGAGCATCCCCGGCGCCTGCTCCGAAATAGAAGTCGGCATGGGCTCGATAGCGAAGGAGCCGCAGATCCGGCAATCGGGCCGCGTCCCGGCAGGCCCCGGCTACGGCTCCTGCCAGCCGCTCCAGAGCCTGCGCGCTGCTGCCGCCATCGGTGTAAACGGCATCAAGACCGCTCTCCCGGACGGCCTCCTCAAGCTCTCCTTCGATATGTGCGACTATCCTCGAGTACCTGTTCTTCTTGAGGTAGGCCTCCAGGCATCCGCAAAGCCACGATCTCTCCTCTCTGTCCCATCGGCCAGTGACTGGAACATCGTAGCTTGCAGCCGGATAGGCCTCCTCCAGCTCGCGGGGAACTAGGGCCAGGGGCGAGGTCAATATCACTTCATGAAGATATCGCCTGTGAGATCCGATCGCCTCCGAGAAGAGCCGGTGGGACCGGGATAATGAGTAGGGCTTCTTGGCAGAGCAGGGCAGGAGCAGCAGGACATCGCTCTTTGGAGCAGTATATCTGTTGATCACCCTCTCGGCAAAACGGGTGACCTCAACCCTTTGAAGCGACTCTGAGCAGTTAGCATAAAATTTGCTGCGGCGGATGACGGGCGCCCTTCGCTCGAGGTACCTGTGCTCCTGATCCAGGAGGCGCAGGGCTGCGGTCTGCTCGGGAGTGACGCGAACCTGTCTCTCGATATACTCGCGAAGGCCCTCAGAGCGAAGAGCAGACCTAACAGCGATCAGCTCCTCCTCGAGCCTCTGCAAATTGTGGGAGACCAGAAGCTGCTTGCTCTTCTCACCCTCTGCCATCTCCCGGCAGCTCTGACAGAGGCACGGAAGCTCGATCAGATCGGTCGCATTCCAGACGCCATCTCGGGTGTGATAGCGACCGGATCATCCGAACCCCGTCAAAGAGGTCGACTCCGAGGTAGACCAGAAGGCCAAGGTTTGCCGGCGTGGCAATTGCCGGAGCATAAAGGGCAGAGTCGGGAGCTATCGCCTCTCGAACATTCACCAAAGCGGCCACGAGCTCCCTCGGATTCTTAAGGGCCGGGCCCGATCCGAGCAGGTAGACATCCGCTCTTTCAGGAGGCTTCGAGCTCTTTGGATGGATCATCAGGCCCTTGGGCCCGTCCGTATCAAATGGCGGCAGATCGATGGCGGGCTCTGAGCGCGATGAGGCCGGCACGTATGCCGGTATGGCCAGCTTCTTTTGATCCTTGAGAGCCTCAGATGCAGAGACTGCCTGCTGAATGGTTTGATAGCTGTAGACGCTGCCCGCAGATAGATAGTCATCCTTGCTTAACAGGCCAGGAGTGCTGATCTGCCTCTCCAGGAGCAGCTTTCCCATCCGGGCCGGCCCGTCGCGTCTGAGAACCTCGAAGTATCTGGTCATGCCTGCTAAAACCCCACAATTAGTCGGATGCTTGAGGGTCATGGATTATATATTCGATGCAGTCAGACCGAAGATTCAGCCAGATCGATCTTAAAAGATCAGCGAACAAGAGAACGGCAATCCAAATCCTTTTCTTCCCACCACTCTCAATTTCAGCGGACAATCCTCATGGTGATCGACCTTTGACCCATCTTCCAGCCTGGTTTCGCTACAATACAAAGAACTCCTACAGCATAGCTGCCCTCCTTCCTCTGGTGGATGCCAGCCTCGCCCGGGGTCCCCAGGACGGCATAATGCTCTACAGCTTTGCCTCCGCCCAGGCTGAGGAGGTGTATTCAGAGGTTGACAATGCCCGCGCCACAGGGATCAAAGCGATCTTCATAGCAGGCGGTCCCCACCCGTCAGCCTTGCCTGATGAGGCCCTTAAGCACTTTGATTTCGTCGTCATAGGCGAGGGAGAGGAGACGCTGCCTGAGCTCATCAGAGCCATAGAGGATGACCTGGAC
>JBFYLF010000153.1:0-3669 GCA_041305505.1 Methanothrix sp.
AGGAAGACATAAGGCAGAGCCCCGAAGAAGGCGGCTCCGAGCCAGCCAATCGAGACCAGCGCAAAGCCCTCCTTGAGGGATGGCTCCTCCTTCAATGAGAGCCTCGATAGAGTTATGCCCGTGGCAAGGGTGATGAGAGAGGTCAGAGCAAAGGCTATCACCCCCACAGTCTCTGAGTAAAAAGCTGCTATGCCGCCTGGAACCAGCATCAACAGCGCCAGGATCTTGAGAAGAGATGCAAAAAGCCCAAGAAATACCCGAAACCTCATCGATTAGCTTTGGCCTATTAACGAGAGGCCTCCTCCTTCAAGCCAAAACTTGCTGCTTTTGCTATAAAAAGAGTGCCATCAGCCGACGAACTCCTTCTTTACCTTGGAGACGACTCCAGGCATGGACATCACGAAGATCCTGTCGCCCACAGCAGCTTTGAAGTCCTCTTCTGGAACCCTCGGCACTCCGTCTCTTATGACAAGGCCAACCATCGAGTCCCTGGGAAGCTCCTTTGAGAGGACCTTTCCTATGATCTTGGCCTTGGGACGGACTACGAAGTCCACAAGCTCCATCCTCTCGTCGCTGAGAGTGATCACCTCTTCTCCTCCAATCACCCTCTGCAAAACTGCGTCCGCAGTGACCTGCCCTGGGCTCACTGCCCTGTCAACGCCGACCATCTCAAAGAGCTTGATGTAGGAGCTGCGGTTTACCCTGGCCAGGATCTTCCGGGCTCCAAGCTGCTTTGCGAGCAGGGAGCATAGCAGGTTTTTATCATCCTGGCCAGTCACTGCAAAGACCACATCCATCTTGCCGGCCTCCTCTTCGCGGAGCAGCGCCAGATCTGAGCCGTCGCCATTTAAGATCATGGTGTCAGTCAGCTCCTCCGCAATCTCTGCACAGCGCTCTGCACTCTTCTCGATCAGCTTGACTGAAAGGCCCATCTTCTCAAGCCTCTTTGCAAGATAGAATCCGACCATCCCACCGCCGACGATCATGGCCTTATGAGGATCTGATGTGTCCTTGAGCATCTGCTTTACATCAGGCAGAACCCTTGCATCGCAGAGCATCATGAGGTGATCATTAATCTCTATCGCATCCTCTCTCTTGGGGATGAATATCTCTCCTGCCCTGTTAATGGCAACGATCTTGCAGCTTTGGGGAAGGCTCACATCCTCCAGCGGCCCCTGGAGGGTCATCTCCTCCCTGACCTTGAACTCGATCAGATCCACCAGTCCGCGGCCAAGCTCTCTGTTCATGAGCATTGAGGAGAAGGATAGGGCTTTGGCCATATCCTCTGCCATTGCAAGCTCAGGGCAGATCATGTAGCTTATTCCTATCTCCTTTCGATCCTGAACGGGCCGGTCGATATACTCGGGGTTGCTCACCCTGGCTATCGTCTGGCTCACCCCGAGGTGGCTGGCTATGATGCAGGTGATGACATTCACCTCGTCATTGCCTGTCACTGCCACCACAATGTCGGCTTTCTTGATGCCGGCATCATTGAGAAGTCGGGCGTTTGCAGAGTTGCCCTGCAAGACCTTGACATCCATGTCCTGCAGCCGGGCGCAGGCTGCAGGGTCTTTATCTATAACAGTTACATCGTGATCAAGATGAAGCTCGCTGGCTATGAGAAAGCCCACCTCGCCAGCCCCGGTGATCAGAATACGCATATCATTTCCTCCACAATTCAGGTACAAACAGTAGGAATACAGGCATCAGCTCCAGTCTGCCGATATACATTGCGAAGAAGCCTATCAACTTGCCGGCTATGCTGATTTGCGACCAGTCGAATGTGATGATGCCAAAAGCAGGTCCCACGCCACCCATGCATGAGGCTATGCCGCTGAGCGCAGCTACCAGGTCAACCCTCGGATCTGCGCTGCAGACAGAGGCCAGCGCCAGGGAGAGAGACAGCCATACTGCCAGATAGAAGAAGGAGTAGAAGAGCATAGGCCGGAGTATGCCCTCAGATACCCGCGCACTTCCCAGCCGTACGGACATGAGTGCATGGGGATGTAGCATATGTAGTAGCTCGCTGTAAGCGTGTTTAGAGGCCACCAGTATTCTGCCCACCTTTATTCCTCCTGCGGTCGAGCCTATAGAGCCTCCAATAAGCATTACCATGATCAAGATCAGCTTTGCAGCCGCAGACCATCCGTCGTAATCCAGGGAACTCACAAAGCCGCATGTTCCCATGAAGGATATCGCCTGGAAGGATGCAAACCTGAAGCGTTCGGCAAGACCTCCATCTATCCCGCCAAAGAGGACGAGGATGATGGTGGCTGCGAAGAGTATGAAGAGCATGAATCGGAACTCCTCGTCCTTGAACCAGGCCAGGCGCTCTGATGTCAAGACCCTGTAATGAAGTATGAAGCTCGACATTCCTAGGATTATGAAGACCGCCACTATTGCCTCAATGACCGGGCTGTCGTAGGCTACAAGGCTTGATGCCTGGGGAGAAAAGCCGCCTGTGGCCAGAGTTGAGAAGGCTGTGCAGACTGCATCGTAAAGCGGCATTCCTGCTGCATAAAGGAGCGCCATCTCGATGAGGTTAAAGAGAAGATAGACCCTCCAGAGAATTCTGGCTGTGGCTGCGGCCCGAGGCGTGATGGTATCCTTGCTCGGGCCGACGGTCTCGGCTCTGTAGAGCTGGCGTCCGGCCACATGCAGCTTTGGAAATATGGCCACAACCATCAATATTATGCCAAGCCCCCCGATTAGCTGCTGGAAGGAGCGCCAGAATAGCAGTCCGAAGAAGGTCTGGCTGCCGGCAGCCTGCGGGGCTACGGCGTATCCGCCAATTCCCATGTTCAGATGGTCTAATAGGACGGCGCAGATGCTTTCGCTGGCAAGAGTGGAATTGACTATGTAGTAGCCCTGCACTCCCGCCTCGGTGAGGATGGTGGCACCTGTGGCCGAGAGCCCCGACACTGATTCGAATAGGCCATCCACAGCCCCTAGCCCCATGAAGACGAAGGGCAGAGCGCCGAAGAATGTGGCTGTAAGCCAGCCCAATGTTACTGCTGCAAAGGCCTCCTTGTTTCCAACCTCCCCGCGAACACCCAGTTGGCTCAGGAGCATTCCGGTGCTTATGGATAAGATGGATGTGAGGGCGAAGGCCAGGACTCCGCTGCTCTCATGGTAATAGGCTGAGACGGACCCTGGGACCAGGAGTAAAAGCCCGAAGATCTTGAGGGTCGTCCCGATTATATCGTAGACTATGGAAAGCCTCGTTTGAATCCCTCCGGAGGGGAGCGTCTCTAATCTCTGGATCTCAGATCACAGGCAGAAAGACTGTTCTCCCTGCTTATCCGAGTCGTTTTGAGATAAGATCGGCTGCAAAGTCTCAGATTGATCGTCTCTTGAAGTGAGTTGCCAACCCCGCTGTCGGAAAAAAGAGTCTCTTCAGCAAGGGCTGCATAAGACCAACATCCTGTCATCTCCTGCTTGACAGATCCGAACTGATTCATGTCAAGCGGACCCGCGTCTCTCATGATTATCTCCCAAGGTTCGCCGGCCTTTTTCGGTTGTATCTGAAGCTCGCCACAGACGCGGCTTTTGCATATAAGAGTTTCGTGCCCACATTTTTAAGCCAGGAGGCCAAAGAGGGCCATAGAGATGACTGAGATCAGAGATCCGGTCCACGGCTATGTGAAGCTGGATGGCCTCGCGCTGGAA
>JBFYLF010000154.1:0-3660 GCA_041305505.1 Methanothrix sp.
CCAGTTTGGCAGATAGGCATAAAGAAAGCTCTTGAAGACCGGGCCGTGGCTTGGCGCAATCAGATGAAGCACCTCATGCACTATCACAAACTCGCCGATGTCCTTAGGCAGATCCAGCAGATCGGCATTGAGTGTGAGCCGGCCTGAGATGGACATGGATGCCCATTTTTGTGACATCTTACGGATCTGGATCTGTGATACCCTGACGCCCACTCTCGCAGCCCAATGCCTTGCCGCCCATTTCATCTCCTCAGCATCACGCCATCTATCAATCATATTCGTCTCGACCTGAGGAGGGCATCAGTTATGTCTGTGAGCTTCTCCTTGCCCACCAATGGCAAGATAAATTTATACAGTTTTGCCCTGAGCCTCTGCTCTTGCTTTTCAGCCCAAAGATAGTCTGGGTATTGTTCAAAGAGCGAATTTATCTCTTCGGCTTGACCGGGCTCAATTTTCTCTGAATCCGGCTTGAGCCGCGAATAGATGACAAAAGAGTTCTCATCCAGGCCCAGACGCGCTCTCTCCTCGTCCGAATTCAGAAAATCTTCAGCCAATGCCTCGAAGCGCACCAGAGCCTCCTGGGTGGTGATCTGGCGGTCTTCAAATGCCCGGGCCAGAGCCTCGGCCCGCTCTCCAATCAGCCTCAAGACCGGATTGCTGCTCTCCTTCGAAGAGAGAGCAATGAGCTTTCTGAGGTTGAGTATCTTACTGGCGTTGGAAGTGCCTGAGTCCTTGAGGGCCTTAAGCTCTCGGGGTCCCAGTTCGTGAATTGCGCCAGGCATATCCAGAGCGCCAGAGCTGGTGTATTTTTTCAGCAGTTCGCGGGTCTTGGCTGTGATCTCACGGTCTACGTAGATGTCGGTATAGGCGTTGAGGATCAAGGCATAGAGCCTGGCAAGGCTCTGATAATCCTTCATGTAGGGCCGGAGAAAGGCATCAGGAGAGAGGATATCATAGATGCTCTGAACCTGCTTATAAAACCAGAAGAAGCTCTCACGGGTGTCTTTGTCCTGGAAGTATTCTATGGCCTTCTCCTTGGACTTGTCATCCCATCCTTTTGCCAGATCGAGGTATTTTCCGGCCACATCCAGCATGTAGGTGTTGAACAGAGTCTTCAGGACATCGATGTTCTTTATCACCGATGTGACAACATCAGAGTCAAAGGCGAGGGCCTTTTCCAGCTTCTCGAATATGCCCACGAAGTCCAGGACGAAGCCGCAGGGTTTGGTCAGGCCTTCTTCATCCTCGTAAGGGCGGTTGACCCTGGCGATAGCCTGCAAAAGGACGTGGTCACGCATCGGCTTGTCCAGGTACATGCAATAGAGTATGGGCGCATCAAAGCCTGTTAAGAGCTTCTGGGTGACTATGAGGATCTTGGGAAGCGAGCCCTTCTTCAGGAAATCCTTTCTGATCTTCTTCTCGCCCTCCTCGCTGATGTAGAATTTCTTCAGCTCCGGGCTGTCGTTATGAAGGGGCGAGTAGACCACCTGGGAGTATTCAGGCGGCAAATGCCGGTCCAGCTCCTCTTTGTAGGCGGCGCAGGCGGGGCGGTCCACGGCCACCAGGAAGGCCTTGAAGCCCAGCGGTTCGACGTTCTCGCGAAAGTGGCGTGCCACGTATGCGGCAACCTTGGCCACCCGGTCCGGCGATTTGAGCATCTCCTTCAGCTCAATGGCCCGGTCCAGTATGGCGTTCATCTCATCGATGTCGCTGATGCCCTGGGCTGCTGCCAGGTCCAGGAACTCACGCTCCAGCGTCTCGCGGTCCACCAGCAGATCGGAGGGGGCGAGGGCGTAGTTGAGGCGGACGGTGGTTCCGTCATCGATTGACTCAGCTATGGAGTATTTGTCGAGGTAGCCCTGGGGATCGTCTGCCCCGAAGACCTTGAAGGTGCCCTTGCCCTTGGAGAGGCGGTCGATGGGAGTGCCGGTAAAGCCGATGTAGGTGGCGTTGGGAAGAGCCGCTAAGAGATAGTTGCCCAGGTCTCCGCCCGTAGTTCGATGGGCCTCGTCAACCAGGACGATCACATTCTCGCGCGCCGTCATGTCGGCAGGGATGTCATCGAACTTGTGGATCATTGAGACCACAAGCCCCCGGAAGTCAGAAGAGAGGATCTTCTGCAGCTCCCGCTTCGAGCCGGCTATCTTGGCTGAGCCGAGGCCATAGCCCACGATGTTCTTGAAGAGCTGGCTCTCGAGCTCCGTTCGGTCGACAAGCATGAGGATGGTGGGCTTCTCTCCCGCCGCCCCTTCGCATCCTCTGCTGGACTCGCGGAGAAGCCTGGAGGCGATGGTGATCATGGTAAGGGTCTTGCCGCTTCCTTGAGTATGCCAGATCAGCCCTCTTCTCTTTTCGGGGTCGCGTGCCCGCTCGATTACCTTCTCGACGGCGCGGGTCTGGTGCTGGCGCAGTATGATCTTGACCAGGTCGTCGTCTCGGGTCAAGAAGACAATGTAGTCCTGAAGAACCTTGAGGAACCTCTTTTGGTCGAAGAATGTCTTTACCGTATGCTCGAAGTCGCCCTGGACAACGTCCTTCCAGTTGAAGATGTTCTTCTTTGCCAGAGACCATGTGGCGCCGTAGAAGAACTTGATGAGCTGGGTGACCTCGAAGAGCTGGGGGGAGACCAGCATCTCCGGGGTCTCGGCGTGGTAGCGGCGGATCTGGGAGACGCCTTCAGCCAGGCTGTCCCTCTTCTCGGCGCTCTTGGTCTCGACCAGGGCCACGGGCAGGCCGTTGATTAGAAAGACGGCGTCGGCGCGGTTGGTGAAGGCAGCGTTCCTATGGGTCCACTCCTCAGTCACCTGGAAGATGTTGTTCTCGGGATGCTCGAAGTCGATTAGGCGGACATTTCTCTCTCGCTTCTCCTCTGGGACAAAGACCGACTGCTCGGCGCGAAGCCACGAGAGGGCGTCTCTATTTCCCTCGATGCTGGGGCGGAGCAGGCTTAATTTACGCAGAATCTCCCCGGCCCGAGCAGCATCGACGACGCCGGGGTTGAGCCTCTGCAATTGAGATTCAAGGACAGAGGAGAAGTAGAGGCTGCCTTCATCGCCCCGGAGGCGCAGGGCCTCGGGCGGAGAAACATAATTCCAGCCGATCTGGCCGGCGTAGCGGAGGAGTGGCTTTTGGACGGAGGAGCGCTCGGACAATTTATTATCCCTTCTCTATTTTGATCAGCGATTATCTCTCTGTGACTTGATTATGATAATAATTAAGCTGTTGGCCGAGCTGGAATGGTACAAATTTAAAAGTAGTCTGTTTTATTATGAAGGCTGAAGATGAGGCTCTATCTAGTCATCTCGAAAGCCAAGGAATGCATCGCCTTCGAACTCTTGGAAGCTCTCTGAAGAAGCCTTGCCAAAAATGCCTCGATATCTGGATAAGTCCGCCTTTTTCCTCTCGGTCAGAGATTTGCTGATGTGGGGCTCGCATTTTGTTTTAGGCAATGTCAGCCGGCTCTTTGAAAATCCGATCGCTTGACAGTCAAGATCCGGAATAGCCAAGCCTATCTGCAGTCGAATGACAATCCACTCCTCGATAGCTTCAACGAGATCTTCTCGGCATTCTTCAATGGTCTCTCCGGTGGCCAACACTCCGCGTAGGCCCTCCACTGTGGCCATGTAAGTGCCGTTCTCCAGTAGTTCGTACTTGGGCCGC
>JBFYLF010000155.1:0-3649 GCA_041305505.1 Methanothrix sp.
CAATGGAAGATGCCCTTCGCATTGCAGAGAAGGTTGTGGCGGTTGGGGATATGACCGCCTTCTATCTCATCAAGAGCGGCATCATGCCGGACCTGCTGGTTGTGGACAACAAAACCAAGAGGATGCCGGTTTCAGGTCAGGTAACAGAGAAGCTGGATCACAAAAGATATAAAACCGTGAAGGTGCAAAACCCCGCGGCAACTCTCAGCAAGGATCTGATAGATCTCATAAAAGCTTCACTGCAAGGCAATGAGAAGATCAAGATCGTGGTGGAGGGTGAAGAGGATCTGGCAACGCTTCCTGCCATTCTCTATGCTCCTCTCGGATCGGCTGTGGTCTACGGCCAGCCAAATGAGGGAAGCGTTCTGGTTGATGTTACCCCTGAAAAGAAGCTACATATCGAAGAATTGATGAAGCGGATGATTGTGGAGGAATGAAATTGGATATACTGGTATTAAATGAGAAGAACAATCCCATGCTGAACAGGCGGGAGATTGTCTTCAAGGTTATTCATGATGAAGCGACGCCTTCCCGAAAGAGCGTTGTTGAGAAGCTGGCTGCAACTCAGAACTCTAAGGTAGGCCTCGTCTTTGTTGACAGCTTGAAGACGGAGTTCGGAAAGCGCGAGACCATAGGCTACGCCAAGATCTATGAGAGTGCAGAGAGGGCCAAACAGATAGAGAGAGCCCATATCATAGAGCGAAACACATTTAGCAAGCCGGAAGAAGCTGCTCCGGGGGCAAGCTAGATGGCTGCAAAGAAGGCCGCCAAGAAGGGCGAGGTCAAAGGGGTCTCAAAATACTATGAGCTGGCCGGAGACTCGATCAAGTCCAAGAAGCCTGTCTGTCCAAGGTGCGGAAACGGCGTCTTCCTGGCGATCCACTCCGACAGGCAGAGCTGCGGCAAGTGCGGCTACACCGAGTTCAAGAAATAGAGATCTTTCCTTTCGGGCCCATATCTCCTGGGACCTGAATTCTCCTATTTTCTTCCCCGGAGTTGAAAGAGGGGCCTATCTATTTAAGCACGAGATGCGCAATTATCTCGTGGGTGTTTAATTGGCTGAATTCATATCATCTACTTTTGTTGCCCTCCTGGTTGCAATTTTCATCTTATTCCAGGCCATTAAGATAGTCAGGGAGTACGAAAGGGTTGTCATATTCCGTTTGGGTCGGTTTTCGGGGGTTAAGGGTCCCGGCATATTCTTCATCATCCCCATAATCGATCGGGTCATATTGCTCGACCTTAGGGTCTTCACCATAGACGTGGCAAAGCAGGTTGTCATCACAAAGGATAATGTGAGCGTCGAGGTTGATGCAGTCATCTATTACAGAATCGTAGACCCGGCAAATGCCGTGATTCAGGTGGAGAACTACAGGCTTGCAACATCGCTACTCTCCCAGACCACATTGAGGGATGTTCTGGGCCAGATTGAGCTTGACGATCTGCTCTCCAAACGCGATGAGCTGAACAGGAAGCTCCAGGAGATACTGGATCGGCATACGGATCCCTGGGGGATCAAGGTCACGGCTGTGACGCTCAGAGATGTGGCTCTTCCCGAGTCCATGAGGCGTGCCATAGCCAAGCAGGCGGAGTCAGAGAGAGAGAAGAGGTCCAGGATCATTCTGGCAGACGGAGAGTTCCAGGCCTCCAAGACCATGACTGACGCAGCAAGGCTTTACGAGGAGGTTCCGGCTGCCCTGAAGCTCCGAGAGCTTCAGACTCTCGTTGACATAGCCAGGGAGAAGACTCTCATCGTCGTCACGCCCAGTGGAGATATGGGGACTGGCTCGACAGCTGGGCTGACTGCTGCTCTGAATCGGGAGCTCTCTGAGAGGGAGACGACCAGAAAAGAGGAGGCCAGGAAGGAAGTGCTGAGGGAAGCTGCGAGCGACGCGGCAATGATGCGGAGATGAGCTTGCGGATGAAAGCATATGGGATGCATCCGCCCGGGAGTATGGGCAAAGCATCTCTTTTTCTTCTATTTTTCCTGGCTTTGTCTTGGGCGAGCCCATCAGCCTCTGCGGCCCAGGCAGGAGATGTTCTCACCCTGGAATTGCAGGGACCCATCACCCCGGCCAGCGATGATATCGTGGCAGCAGCACTGAAGGAGGCTAATGCGGGCAGCAGTGCGGCAGTGATGCTGCTGCTGGATACTCCCGGCGGGGGGCTCACAGAGACATATGAGATTCTCAAGCTGATGGAGGAGTCAGAGGTTCCCGTCATAGGCTATGTCTACCCCACCGGTGCGGCGGCCTGGTCTGCCGGGACACTCATTCTGATCGGCTCTGATGTGGCTGCCATGGCCCCTCACTGCATAATCGGCTCTGCACAGCCTGTCCAGCTCTCTCCTTTAGGCCAGGTCGAGCCGATCAATGACAGCAAGACCACAAACGCAATAGTTGCTCTGATCGCAGAGAAGGCCAGGTCGCAAAAAAGGAATGAGACTGCTGCCAGGGAGTTCGTCCTGTCAAATCTCAACCTCAATTCAGAAGAGGCCAGGGAATACGGAGTTATCGAGTACATAGCCGCCTCGCCTGAGGAGCTGCTGGAGCAGGTCAACGGCAGACGTGTCAAGAATACGACTCTGATCACAGCCCAGGCTGGGCTCGAGCATTTTCAACTGCCTTTGAATCTGTGGCTCCTGAAGATCCTATCGGACCCGACGCTCGCGGGAATCCTGATGCTTGTGGGGCTTTATGCCCTCATCTTCGGCCTGTCAAGCCCGGGCATCGGCTCCGAGGCCCTTGGCGTCATCGCCCTGGCCCTGGGATTGATAGGCATGGGATTCAATGTCAACATTGGGGCTGTATTCCTGCTCCTGCTAGGTCTCGGATTGATACTGGCTGAGCTGCACAGCCACTCCTTTGGCATACTCGCCCTGGCAGGGCTGATATGCGTTATAGCCGGTAGCATTCTATTCGTTCCGACGAGCTTTCCTGAGTGGTATGTGCCGGGAGGATACCAGAGGTCCATGGCTTTTGCCATAATCCTGCCATCGCTGATCCTGGGGGCGTTCCTGGCATTTGCGATTTATAAGGTGGCAAAGGCCAGGTTTGCTCCGCCCGCATCGGGACGGCTTGTGGGCGAGGAAGCAGAGGCATCAGAGAGGTTTGATCGTGAGGGGTATGTTCTCTTCCAGGGCGAGCTATGGCGAGCCATAGCTGATGGGCCTGTTGAGAAGGGCGAGAGGGTTGTCATAACCGCCAAGGAAGGGGAGAGGCTGAGGGTAAAAAAGCTCAATGAATCCAACAGGAAATGAGGGGGTCATGATCAAGCTGGAGAAGATGGCATCCAGAGAAGAGCTGATCGCCGCAGCCCGCGGCGAGATCGAGGCTGATCTGCTGCTGTCCGGGGGCAGGCTTGCCAACGTCCTCTCGGGCGAGGTTTACAGGGCGGATGTGGCAGTTTATAAAGGCCTGATCGCAGGGTTCGACTGCTCAAGCGCGAGGGATGTCCTGGAGCTAGATGATCGGATCATTGCGCCTGGATTCATAGACGGGCATGTTCATATCGAGAGCAGCATGGTCACCGTTTCCGAGTACGCCAGAGCGGTCCTTCCCAGGGGGACAACCACAGTTGTCGCGGATCCTCATGAGATCGCAAATGTCTGGGGCGCGCAAGGCATCCGCTATATTCTGGACTCCTCTAT
>JBFYLF010000156.1:0-3612 GCA_041305505.1 Methanothrix sp.
ATTAATAATATTAATAGTATGTTCTTTCGATAACCTATTGTTTTCAAGCACCAACCTATCTTGTTCAAGTTTTAATCTTCCTATATCAAGATTCAAATTTTGATTATCATTGCTTTTTTCATTGGCCATGCCCATCCTCCTAACATTCTTAAAGGCGATTCATTATATATATAAAAGACGCTGCTCCAAAGTCATTGTACTACGAAAGCCTCTCCATAACCCTTTTCAGATCCTCCATCTTGACGGGCTTGGCTATGTACTCATCCATTCCGGCGGCCAGGCACTGCTCCCTGTCCCCTTTCATGGTATAGGCAGTCATTGCGATTATCCTTGGCTGCCTTGCTGCTGGAAGCCTCCTTCTAATCAGCTTGGCGGCCTCAAGCCCATCCATCTCAGGCATCTGTATGTCCATGAGGATCACATCATAGGCCTTCTGCTCCAGCATGTTCAGGACCTCTATCCCGTTGGCTGCCACATCGGCCCTGTAGCCTAAATGCCGCAGCATAGCCAGGGCCACCTTCTGGTTGATGGGGTTGTCCTCGGCCAAAAGGATGCGATACCTTGAGACCTCCTTAGGAGGATGTGCAGCTTTTGATGCCGGCTCCTCCGATGTCTCGCCCTCAGCAAAGACTCGCAACAATGCCCTTCCAAGCTGAGCCCGCCTGATGGGCTTTGTCAAATAGCCGTTGATCCTCCACTCAGGGAACCTGGCCTTCTCCCCCAAAAAGCCCATCTCTATAAGCGGCAGGGGCTCGATATCCTTCCTTTCCAGCCTCTCAGAAAGAAGATGCACCTCCGGAATATCGAAGTCCGCAATGACCACATCGAAGAGACCTCCATCCAGCAGCTTCGCTCCCTCCAGGCCCGAGCCTGCCCTTGTAGCAGTCATGCCGAAAGATCCCAGGTGCCCAGCCAGCATATTGCCCACCGAATCACTGCCTGCGACGATCAAACCTCTCTTGCCGGTCAGAATAGAGAGATCCATTTCCTCCAGGGCGGAGGCTGATTCTTTTGCCGGTGGCGCATAGCCAGGTGTCTTTGCAGGAATTGTGAAATGAAATGCAGAGCCACGTCCCACAAGGCTCTCGGCCCAGATCCTGCCGCCCATCAGATCGACCAGCTTGCTGCTGATAGCCAGGCCCAGGCCCGTCCCGTCATACCTTCGGGAGAGGGACGTGTCCACCTGGCTGAAAGGCAGAAAAAGCCTTGACATCCTATCCTCGGGAATTCCAATTCCTGTGTCTTTGACTATGAAGTGATATACTCCATTTTCCCTATCAGCAGAGACGGATACTGTGACCTCTCCGGATTCTGTGAACTTTATGGCGTTGCTGGCCAGGTTTACCAGAATCTGCCCCAGCCGCTTGGGGTCGCCCGATATCCTCTGGGGAATGTCGTTTGCGAGGGAATAAGCAAGCTCCAGCCTCTTCTCAGCGGCGCGTGCTGCTACCTGATCAAGAGAGCTCTCTATTGTCTCGTGCAGATCAATCGGCAGCTCCACGATCTCCATCTTTCTTGCATCTATCTTTGAGAAGTCGAGTATCTCATTGATGATCGAGAGCAATGATAGGCCACTGCTCCGAATGGTGTTCACATAGTCCCTCTTCACAGGGTCCAGGTCGCTCTCCAGAAGTAGATCCGTCATTCCTATGACGGCATTTAGAGGCGTTCTCATCTCATGGCTCACATTGGCTGTGAACTCCGCCTTGGCTCTTGCTGACTCCTCTGCAGCATCCCTGGCTCTCAGAAGCTCCTCTTCCATCTTCTTTTGTTCAGTGATGTCTATGCATACCCCGAGAGCCGCATAGATCTCTCCGGACTCGTCATGAAGAGCGTATAAGGAATACATCGCCGGAAATCTCTCCTGGTTTGCCCGAAGGAGAGTCCTGGATCCGGAGAGCGTCTTATCCTTCTTCATGATGCCGGCAATTAGAGAGAGCTTATTGTGATCCTCAGGGACGAGAAGAATTGAGAGGGGCTCGCCTATGACATCTTCTCTAGAATAGCCGAAGATCCCTTCAGCGCCTGGAGAGAACTCGAGGATTTGCGGCCTCGGGCTCTTGGCATCTGCAATTATGAATGCCACGTTCTTTGCAGCCTCGAATATGGCCCTCAGGTAAAGCTCCCTCTCTTGCAGAGCCTTCTCAGCTCTCTTCCTCTCTAAAAGCTCCCGATTCAGGTCAGCAGTCCTCTCAGTTATCATCAGGTTCAAGACGTCCTGCCTGCTCGCCACCATGTAAAAGAGGATGCTCAGAAGTCCGATTATTATCAGGCCCGCCATCTGAGCTATTCTCAGCGGCACCTGCACGGACCCGCTCCAGCCCTTGGTTGGAGCCGCAGCCAGCTCCCAGTAGCTGTCCTGCAGCTTCACCCTGTATATCGCCGGGTCCGACCCGAATACCTCACCATCCCCAAAGAAGACCTGGCCTTTGCTATCTCTCAGGGCAAAGTTCAGATCGCCTGATGTCTCGCTAAGGCCAGCAGATCTCAGGACAGGCAGGATGTCCACAGTTATGGAGATGATCCCCCAGAAGCTGTCGTTCTCATAAACTGCTCTCCTGGCAACCATCCCAAGACCCCCTCTTCTCATCTCATGGGGATGGGTGATGACCAGTTGACGGGTGTCCATAGCCCTCTGAACATCCGCCCGATAGGCGGGCGATAGATCATGGAAGAGGCTCTGGCCTATCATACCCCTGCCAGAGCCAATCGGATAGACATAACGAAAGATGCCGTCCGGAGCCAAGGCAATATTGAGAACGCCTCTGCTCCCTGAATAGATGCTCTCTGAGAATATCAAGAACTTCTCGCCGATGGAACCTTCGGGCGATCCGATCTCCGCTTCGACGAAGGCATTCAATCCATCGAGCATCTCCAGCCGCTCGGATACACCCATTGCCAGAGATGTGCCATGCGTATCGAGATGGGTGGCGACCCTCCCCCTCTCGTCTGAGATGAGCTGAGACTGATACCAGAGGCCTGCCTGCCACCATAACAACAATAGCACTATGGCAAACAGAACCGTCTGGGCCTGGGTCTTTCTCATCTTTCATCTATTCTGATAATCGTCTGATAAACTATTTCCGCTCAAAGAGTCTGACCTTGAACAGATGTGGCCAGAGGAACAGGTTTATAGCAGGCTCATAGACGGGTCGGACGCCGTCTTTCTTAAGGACCCGGTAGTCATCAGGAGACTTTCGCAGGACGACCTCGAGGCTGCCCTGGATATAGACAGAGAGGTCTTCGGAGGCTACGATCCAGCCATCTTCAGCGCCTTTCTGGAGTATCACTCACAAAGCAGCCTCGTCGCAGAGATAGGTGGTGTCGTGGCTGGCTTCGTTCTGGGATTCAAGCATACGCCATTCGAGGGCAGGGTCTTCTGGCTGGCAGTAAGGCCCGGCTTTCAAAGCAGGGGAGTCGGCATGAGGCTCATGCTCGATGTCCTGAGGGCGTTTCGGCGGATGGGAGCTTTATCCGCCACGCTGGAGGTTCGCGTAAGCAATAAAAAAGCCCAGTCGCTCTACTCGCTGCTTGGGTTTCGAATGATAGGAATCTGTCCGGCCTATTACACGAACGGCGAGGCTGCGATCATAATGAGGACGAAGCTGTAGC
>JBFYLF010000157.1:0-6584 GCA_041305505.1 Methanothrix sp.
GGAATATGCAGTGATTAGGGCGAGTCGGAAGAGAAGGAGAAATGCGGCAGCCACACCCCCTTCCTTTTTATGTCAGGCGCTGGCTTTGAGACGAGGCAGCACAGTCCGATCCAACTCCCGATGAAAAGATATTTAGCTCTGTGAGATGCATATTAAGAGAAAAATGTTTCTGTTAAGGTATCCTTTGTCCATTCAGCCCTGCTAAATCATGGAACAGAAACAGGCTACAGGTGAGAGAATGAAGACCAGTCTCAAAGAGCAGTCTCAAAAGAGAATTTTCTTGATAATGGCATCGGCTCTGACTCTATCGATGCTATTGCCCCTATCGTTAGGCGCTGACCAGAACAACAGCACTCTTTCCGGCATTATGTTCAATGATGTAAACGGAAATGGAGAGAGGGCCCTCTCCAGTGAGAAAGGGCTGGACAACTGGACAGTCTATGTGGACTTGAACCAAAACTCCCAACAGGATAATGGCGATCTCTTCAACCAATCAGATTCAAATGGCTATTATATCATCGTCAATATCCCAAATGGCACTTATCCAGTAAGAGAGATCTTAAAGGACGGCTGGACCCAAACCACCCCAAATCCCGATAGTATCAAGTTCTCCGGACCGGATAAGCTTGAGATACATTTTGGGAACCGCGAAAACGAGGCGTCTTCAACTGCATCAGCATTCCAGGATAAGCTATTTAGCATCAGCAGCGCGGCCTTTTTACTTTGCTTTATAGTTGGCTTTATCCTTATAGTTTATGGATTGAGTAAATCCAGTATCAAAGATATTACAAAAGATCCAGGAAGGATAGCCATGATTTTGGGAGGCGTTTTCTTAATCATTCTAGGCGCTTATTTCCTGCACATTTTGCAGAAGATATCCGGCATAGCGGCCCCAGGCATCTCTTCTCAGTTCTCGGCTATTCCAATGTGGCTAATAGTGATGATTTTTGTTCTGCTATTTGTTGTCCTCCTGGGAATTGGTGTATGCAAACCAGAGCAGATGGAGGGCGGCCAGATGAGAAGAGCCATTGCCGGATTACTGGTATTCGGCTTTATCGCCATCTTGATATTTGCCTTGTACGGTGCTGGAATAAACGATAACAACAAGGAAGTAATATCTCAGTATATCCAGCTCGTGGGGATAATCATAGGATTCTATTTTGGGGCCAAGATAACTGTCGACGCGACTGGAAAGATGTCCGCACAGTACGATCCTGCAAAGACCCATGAAGACCCGCTGGAAATTGGTAATCCATCTCTAACCGCTGACAAAAAAATCGAAATCACTCTTAAGAACAAGAGCGGATATAAAATCGTACTGGACAAAATACATCTGATAGGTAAAAATCTTAATGTGCGTCAGGATCTTAATCAAACTCTTGAAAATGAGACCACAATAACTCTAGATCCAGGCGAAGGCAAAACCGACGAGACATATACCATTTTCATATTTTTGAAAGATGGCCCTAAGGTGGAAAAAGAGGTTCTTCCGAAGCTTTAACTCCACTTCTCTCCCTCAATTTCCTCCTTTCTTTTTCTCTGTCACCCGGATCTCTTCTATGCAGGTATCGGGATAATTGCCGCTCTCATCCTTCTCCAGATATTTCACCATGTCCCATATATTGAGCAGCGCAGCCGAGACACCTGCGAGGGCCTCCATCTCAACACCGGTCTTTCCCTCAGACGTGACGCTGACGGATGCACTGACCCGACCTCTGCCGAGATCAAAGCGGACATCCAGGCCGGTTATGGAGATCGGGTGGCACATCGGAATCAATCTGGGCGTCTCCTTGACTGCCAGTATGGCGGCAAGCCTGGCTGTGGCGAGGACATCGCCCTTCTTGACCAGCCCTGACTTTATCGCCTCGATGGTTGAATCTCGAAGGCGAATGCTGCCGCAGGCAGAGGCCCTCCTGAGGACCGGCAGCTTATCTGTGATGTCGACCAATCCCTCAATCTTCTCGCATTCATCAGATTTCGGTTTCATCAAGCCCCACCCCGCGATCTCATCTTTTCAATTTCTTTCGCGCCCTATTCTCATGGCCTCTGGTATTCTCTCTATAACATCTGTTGCCAGCATCCCAAAGTCTTTTTCAGGATAGACTAGATCGCCAGCCCTGCCGTTGACATAAGCCGCAGCCGCTGCCGCCCTGATGGCCGAACTCCGGGCGTAAAAGGCCGCTGTAACTCCCGCCAGGACGTCTCCTGTCCCGCCGACAGTCATTCCGGGGTTGCCGGTGGTATTGGCCCGAACGGCCTCTCCGTCTGAGATCAGGTCGACCTTTCCTTTGAGCAGAACGACCAGCCCCATCTTTCTGGCATATCCTTTTAAGGGCTCCATCCTCTCCCGAAAGCCCAGATCTCCGAGCGCAATGCCGCTTATCCTCTTGAACTCTCCTGCATGAGGGGTGACTATGCCCTTTAGAGGAATGTCAGGTTGGAGGGCATCGGCGTCTATGACCGTCTTGTCGCAGAGTGGAATTATCTCTGCAAGGGCCTGCATGCTCTCAGGGTGACGGCCAAGGCCCATTCCCATGACGACGACATCATGCCCGGCTATCAGCTCCCTCAGAACACCAAGATCCTGGGGCCTGAGGTGGTCTCCTGATAGCTCAGTGACTATGAGGTTGGGCGAGAAGCCCGATATGGCCCTTGCAGCCCTCTTCGGAGCAGCTACGGTAACAATGTCCGCTCCCGCCCGCAGAGCTGCCATAGCCGAGAGGGCTGGCGCTCCCGTATAAGGCCCGCCGCCTATCACCAGTATCCTGCCGCTCTCGCCCTTGTGGCTCTCAAGCCTCCTCTTTCCTAAGAGCCAAAGGTCGCCCTCTCCAACAAAAAGCTCAGCAGCCGGAGGGATGCCAATATCTGCCACTATTATATTTCCTGACATGCCGGTCTTGGGCCTGTGAAAGGTGACTGTGACATCCGCCTTCACAGCCTTATCTGTGCCTAGTCCGCTCGGAATGTCAACAGAGATCACGGGCCTTCCTGAGCTGTTTATGGCATCGATAGCTTCGGACTCAAGTCCTTTCACCTTGCCGCGCATGCCCGTTCCGAATATCGCATCGACTATCAGATCGCTCTTTGCCAGATCAAAGCCGTCCTCCGAAGAGATCGACTTGACCTCGCGCAGGTCGTATCCCAGATGATCGAGTATCTCCCAGTTCCTCTTCGCCTCCGCAGTGGCTACGTCTCTGGCCCTGCCCAGGAGATAGACAGTCACATCAAAGCCCGAGAGGTGCCTGGCTGCCACAAAGGCGTCTCCTCCGTTGTTGCCCCTTCCTGCAACGACTGCAATCCTCTTTCCTTTATCTCTGGCAGCAATCTCGCGAGCCAGGGCTGCCCCTGCATTTTCCATGAGCTGGAGCGGCAGCAGTCCGAAATACCGGCAGTTGGCATCGATTGCCGCCATCTCCTCTGCAGAAATGAAATTCATGAAATTCAGGTATCCGTTGATGGAATAAGCCTTTTGCGGGATCGAGATGGATGGAGAGCGGTCTGGGATCATTTGGCTTTGCCCGGAAGACCAAGGAAGAGTTTCAATCATTCACGCGCTTATCCTCAGGACGTGAAGCTGCTCGAAGAAGCACCTCTCAGATGCTACCTCCTCTGCCGTCAGGCCCAGCGACGAAGCTGTCTCTTTTACCTCATCCGGGCCGGTCAGGCTTGATATGAGGAGCAGCGCCCGACCTTTAGGTCGCAGGTGCTGTTTTAGCTCCCCCAGGAATCTGTCTATGGTATCTCTGCCGCTCTCGCCTCCATCCAGGGCGCGATCTATCCAGCCTCCCACCCTCTCCTCCGACTCTGTAGGCAGATAAGGGGGATTGAAGAGGATCAGATCGAATCTCCCTTTGATACCCCTGAAGAGGTCTGCCCCGACAAGATCGATAAATTCAGCTCTTTCCATTGTGGCCCGCAGAGCATGTGGATTTATGTCTGTGGCAATGAATCGGCTGACCCGCATAGAGACCTCCTGGGCGAGAATTCCGCTGCCGCAGCCAATTTCCAGGACGATGTCCTCTGGCCTGGACTCAGCAAGGGCGGCTCTCAAGAGAAGATAAGTATCTTCAGCAGGAGCATAGACCTGATCGACTTCGTTGTCAATGAGATCCTGGGGGGGATCGGGCATAAGTGAGCGTCTTCCTTTTCACTGGGAAAAGGCTTTGGATAGGCCCTTCGGGAGAGGCAGCAACTAGTTGCCAATCCAACAGAAAGCTTAAAACAATAAGAGATCCCATCCAGCCAATCGTAGGAGATGACGACAAAATGGCTGATTGCGAACTATGTACCCGTGCTCGACCGCTGCTCTTTCCCATAAAGGCCCCAGTCCATAACCTCAGCTACCCGGAGGGTGCCTATAAGGGCGTATGCGACATCTGCCTTGAGCACCTGGAGAAGGGCTGGCAGGAGCGCTTTGGGGCCAAGCCTGAGGATAAGAAGTAAGGGCGACCAAAAACAATTTCCCAGAAAAGCATACCATCCAAATCATTTTTCATGCAAGCCTCGAGCTGGCGTAGGTCCAGCCTGGGCTTTTGAGAGGTATTGAGGGACCATGAAGATGCAAAAGGAGGAGAAGGTGGTGCTTGTTCTTCTTTCAATGGCTCTTGGCTCACTTTCCGTTGCCTTCTGGGCATTCCCGTCCGACGAAGGCAAGGCTGAAGGCTTTGACTACTCTGAGACTGCGAAGGAATCCAGCAATGCGCAGCCCCTGACAACTGTTGAAGGGACAATTGTGGATATGAAGCCCACCAAGAGCGGAGGGCATCTCCTGATAAGCCTTGATTCAACCACCCTTTCTGTATTCATTTCGCGCAGTGCTGGAGCAGAAGAGCTGTCTGCTACGCTCAAGAAAGGAGATAGGATAAGGGCGAGGGGAATGCAGAAGGAGTATCAGGGACGGGAAGAGATAGAAGTGCAACGAGTCTCTGATGTTCAGATTCTGAATTAAAGATAGGGTTGCAGGGAAACTTCGAATAGTCGGTCCTCTCCAGCTTTTTCTGGTCAATCAGAGAAATTTTTCAGCATTGGAGATTTGGTGCTTCCAGCGCTCATTTTAAACCTCGCCAAAGCTAAGGAGCGAAAGATCCTTCGGGCAGGTGCTGATGAATCCGAGAAAGCATTGATAAGCCGGGAGATACAGGAGCTATGCCTGCATGTCAAAGCGCTGGATATCAGGGACGAGCATAAAAATGATCTGGTTGAATTCGAAAAGCACCTGGCAGGAAAGGAGATTGATTCCGGGAACCTGGCAAATGCCAAGCCCCCAGCAAAAGAGGTCTAAATGTCCCGATCCGGCCTGAAGGCGCTCATCTTTGGGGGTACTGGCAGAATAGGCTCGGCTGTGGCCTGGGACCTTGTCAGGTATGGCGGAGCGGATGAGGTCGGCATCGTTGGCCGCAGCCGGATCTCGCTGGAGGTGACCCGGAAGCGGATCGACAGCGACAAGGTTGTAGCCCATGATCTGGACATCTCAGAGGCCCGCAAAGTCAGGGCTCTCATGAAGGATTACGATGTGGGTGTCTTAGCACTCCCGGACAGGCGTAGCAGCTACCGGACAATTGAGACTGCTATTGGTGCGGGGCTTGATGTCGTGGACATTTTGGAGGAGTACCACAGAAGGCCAGACCCCTATGAGAGAGAGGGGCTGGAGGTGCCTGCGGGATTGAGCGCCGAGGAGTATGGCGAGTCTCTGCACAGAAGGGCACAGGACGCAGGGGTTATCCTGCTGGACGGCATGGGATTTGCTCCCGGCCTCTCCAATGTTACCCTTGGCCATGCCATCCGACAGGTAGAGGCCACCTCTGCCGTTGCGAGGGTTGGCGGCATTCCGACAAAAGAGGCCGCAGAGCGTCATCCTCTGAAGTATATGATCACCTGGTCATTCGAGCATGTCCTGAGAGAGTACATGGTCGATGTGCGAATTATTGAAAACGGCAGGACCGTCGAGGTCAAAGCCACATCCGGGAGGGAGAGCTTCCGCTTCCAGGAGTGCGGCCAGGATGAGATGCTCGAGTGCGCCATCACACCCGGCATGCCGAGCTTCCTCTACACCCGCAGCAACTTGACCAGCTTCTCTGAGAAGACAATTCGCTGGCCGGGCCACTGGCAGGCAATCGACGCCCTCAAGGAGTGCGGCCTATTGGAAATGGATCCGATAAGATTTTGCGGAGAGGAGGTCTCTCCCAGGAACTTCTTCCTGAGGGTCATAGAGCCCCGGCTCCTGCCTCTGCCCGGAGACGAGGACATATGCGTCATGTGGAACAGCGCCTGGGGTGAGAAAGGTCGGGCCGACTGCTTCATGTGGGCGGGCCCTGATAAGGAGAGCGGAATGTCTGCCATGGCCAGGGTCACAGCCTCTGCTGCCGCAGTCGCAGCCAGGCAGATAAAGAGTGGCGAGATCCGGGAGAAGGGAATCGTCGCTCCGGAGGATGCCATATACGGTGATGCCTACCGATCGCTGATGCAGGAGATGGAGAAGAGGGGGATCTTCACAGTCGAGCGGACCACAGCAGAGACCTGATCATGATCATAACCCTGCTCACAGACTTCGGCTCATTTTATCCAGCCCAGATGAAGGGGGTGAT
>JBFYLF010000158.1:0-3534 GCA_041305505.1 Methanothrix sp.
ATGCCGGGATAAGAGAGAGCCTGATGATATCGCCGGGCATAACGAATCGGGAGAAGTCCAGGATTGCGGGGCCGGAGAGCCCATCGTGAGTGAATAGAATGTCGCCGCAATTGCTTCTTGTTTTTTTCGGATGTTGCAGCGTGACCCTTACATCGGGAACTGAGATGCCTGACAGTTCATGAAACGGATGGTCTTTGATGCAAAGAGGCGTCAGGGCCGGAGCAGGCTCGATGATATTATGGCCCAGGCCCCTAGAGAACCGGTATCCTTCTCCGCTCGATCCCGTTGCGGGATAGGAGAGCCCACCTGTCGCAACGACCACAAGCGATGATAAAAAGGATCTGTCCTCTGTGACGACTTTGAAACCATGCTCCTGCCTGGATAGCGAGAGCACCTTTTGGCCACATAGCAGACGGACCCTGTTGTCAATGCACTCCTGAACAAGTATGTCGAGCACGTCTCTGGATCTTTTGGTCGCAGGGAAGACTTTTCCGTTATCTTCTGAGATCATCGCCAATCCCTTTCCTTCAAAGAAAGAGATCAGATCACGGTTTGTGAAGCCCAGTAGAGCCGGACGCAAAAAGCGGCCGTGCTCTCCATAGTGACTTAGAAATTCCTGGATGTCTCCGTCATGAGTGATATTGCAGCGGCCCGATCCGGAGACCAGGAGCTTACGTCCAGGAGAGCCCATTTTTTCGAGAACGATTATTCGCTTATCCTTATTGCTGGCGGAGCTTGCAGCCCGCAAAGCGCAGAAAAGCCCGGCAGGTCCGGCTCCGATTATTATCAAGTCTGCCTCTTTTGGGCAGGCGGTATGTCTCTTTGCAGAAGGCTCATTTTCAGATAATGCCACGACGATTCACCAGTCATCAATCCACTCTGGGCTGCAATCCTGATAGCAGACAGCTAGGCGAGCAACGATATTTAAAGCAACCTCCATTTTAATACTCCGATCCCCGATCTGTAGTCCCGAGCAAAAATGAAGCGCCCGCTTTCAATTGGGCCCGCGTCCTTTCAGACATGGAAATCTGCGGCCCGCTTTCTTGCTCCGCCAGGCCCTTGGCCGGTATGCCTCTTTCACGCTATTTCTGGTGTGATAGATATATATAAATTGATCATCATTCTCTAAAAATCGAGATGATTGATCGCTCTGAGCTTGGCTCTACCTCAAAGGTTAGTACGTTAGCAGAATGGGAATCAGTCTTTAGGGACACAGAAAGATATGGAACCTGCGGGTTACACTTGCTCACAACCGGCCAGGACCCATTAAGCTATGAGGTCGAGTTGATCTCTCTCACTCTTCCCAATAACACAGTCTATAGAGCAGATTGCCAAGGAGAGGGGAGGAGAATTATAAGTGACGTGGCTCGGCTCCTGGAAGAGAGACGAATCAAGAAGGTTGTGTACGATGCCAAGCGAGCCCTCGCTTTCATCAGAGTTTCAGAGAATAGAAAGCTGAATGCCTGCAATATCTTTGACCTCAGACTTGCATCCCAGATTTGCTGGTCAGGATACTACTATTTAACACCCTCCGGTTCCCCGAAAAATCCCTGGAAGAGAAGGATGCCCGATCACAGCCTGGGATCTCTGGCGGAAAGGCATCTGGGCGTCATATTGAAAGGTGAAGGGAGCGCAGCCGAAGAGTCTGCGGTGCTATTGCCGCTTCATGGTATTCTGGCGGATCTGATCACCAAGAACAGTTTGCAGAGGGTTGCAGATCTGGAATTCCAGGCAATTTCCTCAATCGTGGAGATGGAGGTCTCGGGAATTCTTATGAACTGCGAGCTGGCCAAAGGCATTGTCGTTCAAGAGGAGAATGAAATCTGCAATCTGGTCTGGACCATGCAGGATGAAGCCAGAAAGAAAGGATTTGTCACGGTCTCGCATGACGGCAAGCGGCTCTGCTACTATCTGAATCCCGACCGGCAGGAGGATGTCATGGCCTTCTTGAAGAAGCGGGGCTTCGCTGTGACAAATACCAAGGCGGAGGTCTTGAAGGGGCTTGCAGCGGCAGGCTGTGCTTTTGCCGAAGCGCTCTTGCGCTACCGGCATGTCTTTCACTCTCTGGCATTCCTCAATAAATGGCTGGAGCATGTCCATGTAAGAGATGGCCGGATTCATCCCCAATATTTCCAGATTCCATCAACAACTGGCAGAATCAGTTCTCGAAATCCCAACGCCCAGCAGATCCCCCGTGCGGGCGATGATGCCCCGGCCATAAGAGGGCTCTTTTCCCCGGCTCCGGGAAAGAAGTACGTCAAGGCCGATTTCTCCACCATTGAGCTGTGCATCATGGCATATCTCTCTGGTGACAAAGCTATGCATGAGGCCTTCCGAAATGGCATCGACCTGCACCGTCTGACAGCCTCCAAGATCAGTGGAGCTACAATCGAGCAGGTGACAGCCCAGCAGAGACAGGCAGCCAAGATCATGAACTTCCTGCTAATTTACGGCGGATCGGCCAAAACATTGCAATGGAGGGCGCTGTCTGATTACGGGGTGTTCATGTCTCTGGATGAGGCGGAGGAGGCAAGAGCCAGGTTCTTCCAGAATTATCCGAGCGTAAGAGAATGGCAGGAGCGGCAACTCTCTCTGATGAGCTATACAGTGCAGCACTATTTCCATAACTGCGTGCAGGGATGCTTTGCCCTCCCGCTCACCTGCACCACAACGGTTTTGGGCCGAAGGCGGATCTGGCCGCGTTTTGGAACTGGAATTACAGCATCCAAATTTCAGATGTACAATACTCCTTGTCAGGGAACGGGCGCGGATCTGATCAAGCTGGTAATGGCTGAGGTCTACGATAAGATATCCAGTGAGGAGGCAAGAATTATCGGTTCCATTCATGATGAGATTCTACTGGAGGTCCCTGAGGCGCGGGCAGAGGAGTATGCAGGAATGCTCAAGGAGATCATGGAGAGGATAGGCTCGGAGCTGCTCTATCCGATCCCGATAAAGGCGGAGGTCAAGATTATGAAGAGCCTGGCGGAGTGAGGGCTGAATTGATGTGGCAGAGATCAGTCAAGCAGCGCGGCGATAAGCCCAAATAGAAAGAGTTGGGAAGTACCAAGAGGATGAAGAGGCTTGTAGCTTATGTCTCGGGCAGCGTGCAAAAGACCGGTTACAGGGCGAGAGTCATCGATTTTGCCACGATGTTGGGGCTGAAAGGGATTGTTGAGAATCTCGACGACGGCCGAGTTAAGGTCGTGGCTGAGGGCGATCCAGATAAGCTGAAGTGGTTTGAGGAAGCCATAAATATCCATGATAATCTGATTTCAGTCTCCTCAATCGAGAGAGAATATTCAGAGCCTAGAGGAGACTTCTCTAAATTCTACAAGGCTGTGGAGAAGGGTGAGACGGACTCCCGGCTGGACGCCGCAGCATCTCTATTGAGCAATCTGATCGGAGCCGTAAACAATTTGAATGATAACCTCGGCGGCAAGATGGATGTGATGATAGGCTTGCAGAAGGAGACCATCAATCTGCAGACGGAGACCATTGATCTTCAGAAAGAGACGCTCGGCCTGCAAAAGG
>JBFYLF010000159.1:0-6296 GCA_041305505.1 Methanothrix sp.
GCAAGGTCGTCTCTGCGTCCGAAGATGCGACGATCGCTGAAAGGACATACTGCTATAGGAAGGATCTCGGGGCCTCGAAAGATATGGTCGTCATCGCAGCTCACGTCAAGAACGTCTTCATGGGCTCCGATGAGGGACTTGTGACCTTTGAAGGGCTGTGGCAGATCTCTGAGACTCCATTTGAAGTGCATGATAGGGCCCAGTACGGCAACATGACCGTTCAGTCAGTCACTGCCGAGCGCATCACAATGAGCAATGAGGATCTTGATATGGTCCTTGGCAAGAACAGAGAGATCTCGATTATGCCCGGGATAAGCATCAGAACCGCAGATGCCGATGAACTCAGATACTATATCTTCAAGAAAGCCACAATAGCAGACGAAGGCTATGGTTCTTAGCAGGATCTCCTAAGGTGGCCCACCCATCCGTTGGCTTGCATTGAAGGATTGCCATGAAAGGCTCTTATTGGAGTGCTCTGACTTTTTGCTCTGAGATGATTCTATTATAACATCTTTCATAAACATCGTCTGAGGAGCACTCTCCTGTGAATACCATCCTGATCTCCCCTCGAAAGATGAAGGCGATCATCGGGAGGCGTCCTCCATCTTTGCCGTTGATTATATGATAGAAGAGCCCCTCCGGCTCTGCATAGTCGAGCTTCGCCACTTCAATCTCATCGTGTCTTGAGAGAAAATCCTTCAATATCGGCTTGCATCTTTCACAGACGCTGCAATCTTTTTTACCTATGAAGAGCAGCATGGACCCGCTTTTGCCTGAGAGCTTCTCTGCAAGCCTCACAGCCGGACCGTAGGAGTCGTCTAAAAAGGATTGCACTACTCCTGCCACCTCTTCCGGAGGTATGTCATATTTCTCGGCCAGCTTACTGCTGAGCTGATGATGCTTCTTGGCCATGAACTCCTGCGCATTCTTCGAGAGATTCATGGACTGCTGGGTGCTATTCATCTATTGGAGGCATCACAGATCATGAATTACCTTGATCCTCAGCTTGGAGAAGTCCTCTTTGATCTCAACCATGAATCCCATTCCTGCGAATATCTCCTCAAGCTCCAGCCGGACGAATTTCTTTGGAGCATCAGAGCCGAAGATCAGTGTGAACTCGTTCTTGCCCGTCTTGCTCATGTTGAATAGATTGCATATCTCAAGCCTCCTGAGTATGCTCTCAGCATTGTAGAGCTTGTGCTTGAACTGCTCGGCATGGGCCCGGCAGACCTCTTTGTGCATATTCCAGAATCTCTCCTTTTCCGGATGAGTCTCAATGAAGCTCAGAAACAGTATCCAATGGTCTATGTCCAGGATAACGTGCTCGCCTGCGGATAGCATCTCTGCATGAGTGTAGACCTTCTTGTCCTCTGCGAACTCAAAGAGCATCTTATGTTTGCCAAAGAACTTGAGCGACTCTCTCATCAGCTCGCTTTGAGACATTCCGAGGTCTTCCTTCATCTTCTTAAACAGGCCTGCAGTCTCATCATCCAAGGCGATTGTAATTCTCTCAGGTGACTTCATTTCATCCCCAGCATCATTCT
Organism: Methanothrix sp.; assembly: GCA_041305505.1. GTDB lineage: Archaea > Halobacteriota > Methanosarcinia > Methanotrichales > Methanotrichaceae > Methanothrix. Next base: position 1,545 of record JBFYLF010000159.1, read on the forward strand.
ATGCCCATATCTTCCAGCTTATGCTATATTACTTTTATCAAGCATTATCTTTTTATGCTGATGCCGGAATGACTATTCCTCTATAGCTTGCCTCAGGCATAGCTTGCTCACTGCTTTTTGATTCAGACCGGAATTGTTAAATTCCTGCGGCAGATCATCATCGATCATGGACTCATGGATGAAGGATAAGAGTAGATATAGCGAAAAGGATAAGGCGAAGCTGGAAAAAGGATCGGGCTTTGTTAAGCTCTGGACGCTCGTTTCAAACTGGCTGTACAGCGTAGTATCCTGGTAAGCCCGACGAAGAAGAGCGCTCGTCCTGCTTCCCAGTCTATCCCAAAGATAGCTGCAAATTTCATCTCAATTCTGTTTTTAGCGTCCTGAAGAGCTCTGCGGCTCTGTCCATCAGAATGGATAGGACATCATCTCGACTGGACCCTCTGGCGAAGATGGAGATAATGGGATCGCCTGATGATATTCGCGATTTCCTCTCGGGCACGTCTGCCGTCCAGTCGCGCGTGAGATCTGAATCGACGATGATGTCGATTCCTGCTGGAGCATAGAGTATCGCCCTGCCTGCCGTGCATCCTGGTTGCATGAGGCCCCCCGGAAGCGCTCCTGAGAACGACTGCACATGGGCCTCGAAGACATTGATGCCGCATGCCGTCTCCACGCTTTCAAGGCTGCCCTGAAAGCGGCTGTTGACCTCTACAGGAACTGCTCCCCCATCGGTCTGCAGAAAGTCGACTCCGTTGCTGCCAACCAATCCCAGCCCAGCAACTATTCTCTCGGCCATTTCTGTCATCCTGGAATTCGGGTCTGCGATTGGTGTGATGTTGCCGCAGTATCGAAAGCCTGAGGCTCCTGTCCAGGCAAGCCCTATGAGCTGCTCGTTGACTGCAATGGCATGAGCCTCGCGGCCATTTGATATGACTGAGACGCTGGCCGGATGGCCTCGGATCAGCTCCTGGGCTATGAGCCCCTCTTCCCATTGCAGATCCTCCTCCGATCTCACAGTGCGGCAGCCCACTCCTCCGGCCCCCCGGCGGGGCTTGACCAGGAAGGGATAGGGCATGTCCTCCGGAGACTCCTCCGTTTTGATGAATGGGAAGCCCTTTCTCTCAAGCCAGCGTGCGAGCCAGAGCTTGTCTGAGACCTGGCGGGTCTTCTCTGGAGGATTGCTCAGCACGCATACGCCACTAACTGACGCCTCTTCAAGCCCAGGCCCCAGGACTGCTGCATCGGGCTGGAAGCTCTCCACAATATGGTCGATGCAGTCCTCCCAACCATGGCGGGGCAGCTTTAGAATCTCTTTTACCCATAGCGAGAGGTCTCTGTCGCAGTAGCAATCGGCGGCTATAACATCATGCCCTGCCCGGCTGGCAGAGGCTGCAATGTGCCTGATGTTGATGCCAGCTACAAGTATTCTCATGGCCCGCGATCTTCCGATCTTTCTCCTCTCTCCCTTCTTTCTTCGATGTGCTCAGGGTAGATGACCTGCTTTCCTCGGGGCGATGGCACGATCTTCAACCCTCCTGCGAAATCCTCTTGGAGCTCCTTGCCCAAAAAGAGCCTGTCCAGGAAGACCGCCAGGGCTGCCACCTCTGAGTGGGGCTGGTTTCCGACAGCCACATTCCAGTCCGCCAGTTGGTACATCTCAGCCGGAACCTTCTCTGCGCCAACTGCCACGAGGATGCTCTCGCTGCCTCTTATCTCGTCTATGACATCGGGCAGGTTGGAGCCGTACATCGTCAGGTGGACAACCTTGCCTCCAGCCTCCTTCCAGCGGATGACCTCCCCCTTCCAGGAGACATCCGACTTGAGGGAAAAGCTGCCGCCCCAGCGGCTTGTCGCGTCCTTCAGGCTCTCCTCGATATGGGCATCGCGACCTGTCAGAAGCATCTCGCTGGCACCGAAAGCCCGGGCCACCAGGCCCACGTGGGTTGTGATTCTCTTATCTCTTTCAGGCTCGATGGCGGGACTGGCATCCTGCAAAATAGCTAAATTCATGAGATGCGTCACCTTCCTGGATGAATCTGTGCGAGAGGTGCCAGGGAAGGGGCTTTTTGGTTGTGGGGGACAAGCCCTGTCCAAACTGCGATGGCAGCGGAAAGATAGGATCCATCTCCCTCGGTGAGGCTTCGGATGAGGAGATGAAGGAGCTCTTAGAGAGCGGCTCGGCAAAGTGCAGCGTCTGCCAGGGCAGCGGCAAGATACCAGTTACCGACGGCTGCCCTGCCTGCGAGGGACTGGGGCGCGAGTATCTGTGCGTGGTCTGCGGTGCGAAGCTCTCGGCCAAGAAGGAGCTGTGCGAGCGCTGCACCAAGAAGCCGCTGGTGCATATCCTCGATCCAGCCTGCGACTCTAAAGACATAGCCATCGGCGAGATCTATCAGGGGCGGGTCAATGGTCTTGCCAACTTCGGGGCCTTCGTGGACCTCTCTGAGTGCGTGCGGGGGCTGGCTCACAACAAGTACCTCAAGAGCCGGCCTGAGGTTGGGGACACCATCTTCGTGGCCGTTCGAAACATCCTTCCAAACGGCAACATTGAGCTTGAGCCGGTTGAGCTGAAGGAGTACAACACGGTCGAGGTGGAGAAGGAGCTTCCACTCTACCGGGCATCCGAGCTGACTAGATTGGTCGGCAAGCAGATCATGATCAAGGGGGAGGTTATCCAGGTCAAGCAGACGGGGGGGCCCACCATATTCACTGTGGCCGATGACAGCGGTCTCGTCTTCTGCGCAGCCTTCGAGAGGGCTGGTGTGCGCTCCCACCCTGAAATCGACAGCGAGATGATTGTGCGGGTCATTGGCGAGGTGAGCCTGCGAAACAACCAGGTTCAGGTTGAGATCAAGTCCATGAAGAGGCTCTGGGGCGGCGAGGCCTCTTCTGTAAAAGACCAGATCGAGCAGGCCATAGACCGGCGGGCTGAGCCCTCGCAGACGGAGTTTCTAGTCAAGAGCGAGGTCATGACAAGGCTTTTGCCGGCCATGAAGCAGGTGGCCAAGGAGATTCGCCGGGCTGTGCTAAAGTCCCAGCCAATTGTCGTCCGCCATCATGCCGATGCAGACGGGATCACCGCGGCTGTGGCCATTGAGAACGCCATCCTGCCTCTGATCAAGGAGGTGGGGGGGTCTGATGCCGAGTACTACAACTATCGGCGCGCCCCCAGCAAGGCCCCCTTCTATGAGCTGGAGGATGTGACCAAGGATCTCACCTATGCTCTCGAGGATCAGACAAGGCACGGCCAGAAGATGCCGCTCATTGTCCTGATGGACAACGGCTCGACTGAAGAGGATGTGCCGGCCATGCGCCAGGCCCAGGTCTACGGCATGGAGATGCTGGTGGTCGATCATCACCATCCCCACAAGATCGTGGACCAGTTCCTGATCGCCCATGTCAACCCTGCCCATCAGGGGGGAGACTTCGGCCTTACAACGGGAATGCTGGCGACGGAGATCGCCCGGATGATCCACCCAGCCGTAGAGGAGAAGATCAGGCACTTTCCGGCAGTCTCCGCCGTTGGGGATCGAAGCGAAGCGGCGGAGGCGGCTCTTTACATCAAGCTGGTCGAGGACAAATACAGCCGGGAGGACCTCAAGAAGATCGCTCTCGCTTTAGACTACGAGGCCTTCTGGCTGCGCTTCAACGAGGGGCGGGGCCTGATAAATGACATTCTTTGCCTTGGCCGTCTGGATCGGCACCGGCGCATTGTGGAGCTGTTATGCGAGCAGGCCAATGCAGCCATAGACGAGCAGCTTCGCGCCTCCATGGGCAATGTCAAATCCACAAAGCTTCCCAACGGCATCATCATGAATGTGCTGGATGTGGAGAACTTCGCCCACAAGTTTACCTTTCCTCCGCCCGGCAAGACCTCAGGCGAGGTGCACGACCGGCTCTGCAAGAAGTATGCAGGAAAGCCGGTTGTCACCATCGGCTACGGTCCGGACTTCGCCGTGCTGCGCAGCAGGGCGGTGAAGATGAACATCCCTCAGATGGTCAAAGAGCTGATGGAGGAGATTCCCAATGGCGGCGTCTCCGGAGGCGGGCATCTGGTGGTGGGATCCATCAAGTTCGTGGGGGGCATGAGAAAAGAGGTGCTGGCGAAACTGGCTGAGAAGATAGCCGCCTGCGGGGTGGACGATCCTGCGCAGGGCGGATAGACGTGGCAAGAGAGTCTTTTATTTGTGGCAGATGAAACGCCCTACGGCGTTCCTCCCCCATCCCGGTGCTCTACTTCCCCCAGGCCCTCTCCACCAGTTCCCAACCACGATCCCTGGAGTAGCTCTGCAAGACCTCCTGCACCATGACCATGAACTGCTCCGAAGTTAAGCCAAGCTGCGCTGCCAGTCTCTCCACCAGCGGTTCGACGTTCTTCACATCATCGCTCTTGATGCTCCTCAAGACTACGGCTGCAAGCGCCATGAGCCGCAGACCTTCTTGCATTTTGTCCTGCTGCACAGCCAGAGCCCCGAGCTGGAAGAAGGCTCCTGCTTCCGCTGGTTTGTCTGCCAGCTCCTGATTGATCCGCAGGGCTTCCTGGAAGCTTTCTGCCGCCTTTTCTTTCTCGCCCGCCTGGGAATGAATTAGACCCTGGCTGTGCAGGATGGCGGCTTCGCCGGTCCGATCTCCCATCTCTACAAAGAGGGGAAGAGCTTGTGCAAACTCCACGCGCGCCAGCGGGAAGTCGCCCTTCTCCAGATCGAGGCTGGCCAGGTTAAAGAGGGCAAAAGCTGCGCCCTTGCGGTCTCC
>JBFYLF010000160.1:0-3458 GCA_041305505.1 Methanothrix sp.
TTTAGCATGGCAAGCTCCGCCAGAAGAGTCTTTCCAGAGGCTGTCGGCATGGCAAGAAGCATGCTCTTTGCATCCAGGAGTCCTCTCTCCACAGCCTCGGCCTGGGGCGGGTAAAGCTCTTTTAATCCTAGACCTGCATAAAGCTCGACGGCCTCCTTTGGGAGCCATCTGGACAGATCTCTTATCTCCAGCATCTAAGTATTTCTCCAACGCAGGCATCTTGGTGCCTGGTTTCTTCTTTTCGCAGGCATGAGCATTCCGGCTCCTCTAATCTTAAATACTACGGGAAAGTAGTAAATGGGGGATAGCAGTCACAATTCCCAAAAGAGATCATCATATAAATGCATCTTCCATGGAGAGAATCTAATGTATGCCGATCGGATAAAAAATCTGCCGCCCTACCTCTTTGCTGCCATTGATAAGGCAAAGCAGGAAGCGAGAGCCAGGGGCGTGGATGTCATTGACCTCAGCGTTGGCGATCCGGATCTTCCAACGCCCGAGCACATAGTCGAGGCCCTTCGCAGGGCTGCAAGCGATCCATCCAATCACCAGTATCCCTCATACGAGGGCAAGCTGGCCTTCCGGACGGCTGTGGCAAATTGGTATCAGAGGACCTTCGGAGTGGATCTCGACCCGAATAAGGAGGTGCTCACACTGATCGGCTCCAAGGAGGGCATAGCTCATGCGCCTCTCGCCTTCATCAATCCGGGAGACGCAGCTTTAGTTCCTGATCCAGCCTATCCGGTCTACAAAACGGCTACTTCCTTTGCAGGAGGCGAGCCTCTGATCATGCCCCTGCTGCGGGAGAACAGGTTCCTCCCGGATCTTGATGCCATATCCCCTGCAGACGCCAGGCGGGCCAAGATCATGTTTCTCAACTACCCGAACAATCCCATAGGAGCCTGCGCTGACAGGAGCTTCTTTAGGAAGCTGATAGACTTCGCCAGGGACTATAGCATCATAATCATGCACGATAATCCCTATTCAGAGACCTATTATGACGGTGAGAGATCGCTCTCTCTTCTGGAGATGGAAGGAGCCAAGGATCTGGCTGTTGAGTTTCATTCTCTCTCCAAGACATACAACATGACTGGTTGGAGGATAGGATCTGTTGTCGGAAATGCCGACGTGGTTGCTGGCATAGGCAAGATCAAGAGCAACATCGACTCAGGGACATTCGGAGCAGTCCAGGATGCCGGGATAGTTGCTCTTAGCAGCCCGAAAGAGTTTGTAGACGATATCAGGCGGATCTACAAGCACAGAATCGAGATCCTCTATAAAGCCCTCAAGGATCTGGGGATGGAGCTGGAAAAGCCGAGGGCAACGCTCTACCTCTGGGCATGGGTTGGCGGAAGCTCCATCGAGTACGCAGGCAGGCTGCTGGAGAAGACGGGTATTGTTGCCACGCCGGGTGTGGGCTTTGGCAGGTTCGGAGAGGGCTACATAAGGTTCTCCATTACCCAGCCAACCGCAAGGATTGAGGAGGCCGTCTCAAGGCTCGAGAAGATGGGCAAATGAGATGATCTCAGAGGCAGGAAGATAATTCAAGCTTTATGATTTTATTATTTATCTATTATGGAGGAGACTGATTTGCTGGAAAATTATTCTGCTAAGGAGATCGAGGCCAAGTGGCAGAAGACCTGGGAAGAGAAGGCAGTCTTTCAGCCGGAGCCCGACTCCAGAGAGAAGTTCTTCTTGACCATACCATATCCATATCTTAACGGAAATCTGCATGCAGGCCACACCCGAACCTTCACAATAGGCGATGCCGTGGCCCGTTTTCAGAGAATGCGAGGGATGAACGTTCTGTTTCCCATGGCATTTCATGCCACCGGAACGCCGATAGTGGGCCTCTCTGAGCTGATCGCTAATAAGGACCCTCTGATCTGGGATGTCTACACCAAGCTGCACGGCATTCCCGAGGAGGAGCTGTCCAGCCTGGACACACCGGAGAAGATTGTGCTTTACTTCCGGCGCATGGCCAAGGCAGCCATGCAGTCCATTGGCTACTCAATAGACTGGCGGCGGGAGTTCACAACAACCGATCCGGCCTACAGCAAGTTCATCGAGTGGCAGTATGGCATACTGCGCCGCCTGGATTATGTGGTCAAAGGAAGCCATCCCGTTCGCTGGTGTCCGCACGACAAGAACCCGGTAGAGGACCACGACATCCTCAAGGGCGAGGATGCCACCATCATGGATTTCGCTCTGATCAAGTTCAGAATGGGGGACAAGGTCCTGCCCTGCGCCACACTGCGGCCCGAGACGGTCTTCGGCGTGACTAACCTCTGGCTCAATCCTGATGTCAATTATGTCCTGGCCCTTGTCAATGGCGAGAGCTGGGTTGTATCCCGCGAGGCCTACGAGAAGCTCACATTCACCGACCGGACGGTATCCCTGGTGGGGGAGATCTCGGGACGGGAACTGATAGGCAAGAGAGTCACCAATCCCCTGACTGGAACGGAGGTTCTGGTGCTGCCTGCCGGATTCGTGGACCCGGACAATGGCTCTGGAATAGTCATGTCAGTCCCGGCTCATGCCCCTTATGATTATCTGGCCATCAAGGACCTGTACGACAGGGACCTCTCAGCATACGGCATCACCGAGGACCTAAGGGACATCAAGTTCATATCTTTGATCGAGTCGCCGGGCTATGGAGAGCTGCCGGCGGTGGAAGCGGTCAATGAGCTGAAGGTAGCAGACCAGAATGATCCGCGGGCGGAGGAGGCCACCAAGATGGTCTATCGTCGGGAGTTTCATAACGGCGTCCTCAAGGCCAATACCGGGAAGTATGCAGGCATTGCCGTCTCCAAGATCAAGGACGTGCTCCTGGCTGATCTGATAGAGCAGGGCATGGCTGAGATCTTCTATGAGTTCTCAGAGACGCCGGTGATCTGCCGCTGCGGCACTCGCTGTGTGATCATGATGGTGCGGGACCAGTGGTTCCTGGAGTATTCCGATCCGGAGTGGAAGAGCAACGTGCTGCGCTGTCTGGCGGGGATGAAGATCATACCGGAGGAGTTTCGGACCGAGTTCATCAACAAGGTGGACTGGCTCAAGGACAAGGCCTGCGCAAGGAGGAAGGGCCTGGGCACTCATCTTCCCTGGGACAAGGAGTGGCTGATCGAGTCGCTGGGAGACTCGACAATTTACATGGCCTACTACATCCTGGCCAAGTATGTCAACGCCGGGATGAAGATAGACAGCCTGCCTCCGGAGTTCTTCGAGTACATCTTCATGGATAATGGCGACGCGTCGAGCGCCGTTGCGCTCACGGGCATACCAGCGGAGACGGTGCAACAAATACACGACGACTTCGCCTACTGGTATCCTGTGGACATCCGCACCTCGGGCAAGGACCTGGTGGCCAACCATCTGCTCTTCTTCCTCTATCATCATGTGGCCATCTTCCCGGAGAGGCTGTGGCCCAAAGCCATTGCAGTCAACGGCTTCGTCTC
>JBFYLF010000161.1:0-3454 GCA_041305505.1 Methanothrix sp.
CGCCATTTTATGCGGCAAATAGACCTTAACTGTTTCGATATTAGGTCAGCTTTTTGCCAGCCTTGCTGCTCCAAGGGCTGCGAGTGCTAATGCAAGCTCGAAGCCTGGCATGCTATTTTGATCATCTTCTTCGCCGGATTCCTCCTCTGCGGCCTCGGTCTCATCGTTCTCCTCTGCCACTTCTGCTCCTTCCTCTTCCTCCTCTTCGGCATAGACAACTGCAGCGGTAGCCATGATCATGAGCAGACCCGCGAGCAAGATTGTCAATATTTTCCTCATTTAGTTCACCTCTGGGACGGGATTCATCTTCATTATATTTAGCTTTCCTCTTGATCGATCCGACTTGTAGAGTCCAATTGATGCAGAGCATTATTAATGGCATCGGCAAAAATAACATAGAACTACCTCATTGGGTGCCTCTTAATCACCGGCAGATACCCCTTTCTCCGGCCAAAAGCCGTGCAGATCATATGTCCTTCGCCAACGCCGGCGCGACAGTGGCGCAAATCTCCGTGGTGGAGAACCTCTTGTGCCCCACCTGCTTCTGGATTATGGGCACGGGAACGCCAGCCATGAGCGCTTTCACCACGTGGCTGTGCCTGAGGATATGGGGCGTGACCTTCTTCCTGGAGAGCTTCTGCCTGGACGAGACCTCCTGGATCCCGGCCTCATCAGCCAGCCGGTCTATGGTTTGTAGAATGGTCTTATGCTAAAGTGGCCAGAGCTTCGGCCAGGAAAGAGCCTCTCCTGGTCCGGCTGCAGGCTCTCCCGGATGGCCTGCAGAGTATCCTGGCTCAACCGGGCGGCCCGGAAGTGTCGGGTCTGGTCCTGCTGCTCTGAATCCTGATGAACCCATTATGAAAATTGATGTCTGAGACGCGGGTCGTGACCAGCTCACCTAGCCTGCAGCCTGGAGATAGAAACTCAAGAAAATCGGGGTGAACGGAAAGGCCCGCCTCTCCCAGAAGCGTGTAGGGCCGGCGCGGCCTTCCTTGCCACATAATCCAGTTAGCGCCGGCCCCTATAAAGGATCAATCCGCGCGGGGCGAAAGTGTTCCTGCCTCAGATCTTCTCGGGCTTGTCCAATAGCCCGGTCTTATTCATCAGCTCGCCTGTTCTGGCGTGCGGATGTCGGGAGACGCTGTCGTTTGCCTTCTCCATCTCTCTTGCCTCGTCTGCCAGCTTTGCAGCGGCCCTCATGACCTCGTGGCCTGCGGCGGCTGTGAGTGCGATGGCTTCGAGCTCCTTGAGGCGGAAGCATGCGGCGGCATCGATGCTGGCAACTGTCTGGGCCATGTGAAGAGCGCCGACGGCCTTGGCCCTGGCGTAGGGATTGGAGAAGTGCATCCGCTCGGCGCACTTCTCAGGCGTTGCCAGGATGGCGGGCAGTTCGGTGGTGCCTGCTGCTATGCTGCTCATGGCTTTGTCCAGCTCCTCCTGGACCAGCCTGATGCCTCCGCAGGCTGCCAGAACCTTAAGCGCGTCTGAGTTGAAGAGGGCCATCTCAGCCGGGTCGAGGAACTCGCGCTTGGCTCCAATGAGCGGGTCCATCGGCAGGATGATGTAGCCATAGCCCTCCGCGGCCAGGGCATCGCGGGCCTCCTTCTTGGCCGGGCCGTCTGAGATGACGATGGTTGGCAGCCCCTTGAACTTCTCGCGGGCTGCCGTGGGGCCGGCTGTGGCTGCATTGGGGCTGCATATGACGACCAATTGAGGTGCCCAGGCCTTCAGCTCCTCTGAGGCCTCGCCCTCTTTCTTGGTCATCTTGGGGCCGAAGCTGATGATCTTGAACTCGATGTCGGAGCGCTCTGCGATCTCATCCAGGGCCAGATCGATGGCAGTCGAAGTGGCTATGTTTCCAAGCTTCACAAAACCGATCTTGAACATGCCGAAAGAAGAGACCAGGAAGAGATAAAAGGATTTTGATGGCTATCAAGCTGCCTGCCAACTGCTAAATAGCATACAGTCCAGGATTCTTCCCTGTGAGAGACAATAGCAAATTCGCCAGGAACGTCCTTTCATTTCTCTCTCATCTCGACGAGGATGATGCCGGCCCCGATCCCTTAGAGGAAGCAAGAAGGCTCGGAATTCGCCCTGAAGATATGATCGTCCTCAGCCGAAACGAGAATTCCTACGGCCCGAGCCCTGCGGTCAGGGCGGCTCTGCAGGATGCGCCCCTGAACAGGTATCCCGACTCCCGGCCCTTTCTGCTGGCGCTTTCAAAGTATACCGGCTACCCGGAGGACTGGATCGTAGCAGGCGCCGGAATGGATGAGATCATCACAACAGTTTGCCGGATCTTTCTCGGGCAGGGAGACAGGGCTTACATTCCTGCTCCAACATACAACTTCTATGCAGTGGCCGCACAGCTATGCGGAGCCCGGCCAGAATACCGGCCCAGGACAGCAGGATTTGCCGTGGAGGCTTCAGTTCCGGCTGGGGTGAAGATGGCATTTCTCTGCTCACCAAACAATCCGACTGGAGACTCTCTCTCAGAGGAGAATGTTCGGGCTGTTGTGGAGGGGACAGACGGCATAGTCTTCCTGGACGAGGCATATGTCGAGTTTGCAAAAGAGTCCCTCTCTCGCCTGGTCAGAGATTACGGGAACCTGGTCGTCGGCAGGACGCTATCCAAGGCCTTTGGCCTGGCGGGCCTTCGCCTCGGCTACGCCATAGCCCCGCCCTGGATCGCCGAGCAGTACCGACGGGTGGCGCCCCTCTTCAGCATCAGCAGCCCATCCCTGGCAGCGGGAGTCGCAGCACTGCGGGACCCGGGATGGATGAGGGAGTGCGTTAGAAAGATAGTCTCTGAGCGGGAGAGGATGAGATCGAGGCTGCCCTGCGCCATGCCTTCAGAGGCGAATTTCCTCTTCTTACAGACCCGCAGAAGATCAAAGGACCTGGCAGAGCGGCTGCTCTCCCGCGGGATAATTGTCAGGGATTGCAGCTCCTTTTACGGCTGCGGCGAAATGGGCATGCGTGTCAGTGTGGGCAGTCGGGAAGAGAACGAGCGCTTTCTGGAGGAATTCAAGAAAATTGGGGAGATATTTGCCAGATAAATAATAATTAGCTTGAAAATCTAATATATTTTCATCCGTTTCCAGCAATCAAGGTTGGGGATCTTTAAGAGATATCTATTTATGTATTGAATTCACATGTTTTAAAATGTAAATCAAATATCTATGAATTAAGACATATAAAACACGTAGGTGACAAGAGTGGCTGATTCAATAGCGCCTATTTCAACTGAGAAAACATTAAATGAAGATAAATCACCTGATGATAAACCGATTGAAGATAAACCAACCGAATTGGAACCAACTGAGGTGAAAGCAGCTGAAGTGGAACCAACTGAGGTGAAAGCAGCTGAAGTGGAACCAACTGAGGTGAAAGCAGTTGAAGTGAAACCAACTGAGGTGAAAGCAGCTGAAGTGAAACCAAATGAGGTGAACGC
>JBFYLF010000162.1:0-3450 GCA_041305505.1 Methanothrix sp.
AGAGAGGTGGAGGTAATCTGTGCCGAGCCGCTGGGCGTGGATGAATGCATTGCGACACTGGCATGCAAGCGTGCGAGAGAGTCTCTAAGGTAGCCGTTCTCGATACCATCCACGGGGCCTCTGTCATAGCCCAGAAGATGGTCGAGTCTGGGCTTGAGGCAGAGGCCTTCGAGGTGTATCATCATAATCCGGACATATCAGGCTTCGATCTTATTGCTTCTCCAGTACATCTCTCGCCTACCAATCCAGCCCTGAAAGCGGCCAGAGGCATGCGAAAGATGGTGGTCTCCCACCACCAGGCAGTCGGGGAGCTGCTCTCTATGTGTGCCAGCCCTGCAGAGCGCGTATTCGAGGTTACCGGGACCCACAGCAAGACCTCGACTGCTCTGCTCCTGGCAATGATCCTCTCCGGCCATGCGCCTGCCTTATCTCATACCACAAGGGGCATAGAGATCTGGAAAGACGGCAGGGCAACTCTCCTACAAAAGGGCCTCTCAATTGCGCCGGGAAATGTGATACTGGCAGCGGAAGCTGCTCGGAGTCAAAAAGTCACCTCTCTGATCTGCGAGGTCTCTTTGGGGGGGACTGGACTTGCAGGATACGGGGTTCTTACGAGCCTGCAAGGAGACTATCTCATAGCAGGTGGCAGCAGATGGGCAAGCACTGCAAAGCTTCAGATGCTCTCCCTGGCCAGGAAGGGGATGAGGTTCATATCCAATTTCAATTCCAGGCTTTCCCCGGATCTCTCCTTCTCAGAAGGAGGAAGAGTTTATGCTCTGTCCGATCGGCTTGTCTTTGGGGACACGAAGGTTCGTCTTGATCTTGGAGCAGATCTGGACTTTCAGGAATACGAGACAGCAATATCCGCTGCCGCCGCGGCAGCATATGCAGCGGGTCTATGCGAGGAGGATATCGCCGCGGCGCTTTCCGGCTTTGACGGTTTTTCGGGGCGGATGAAGACAATGCGTCTCCCAGATCAGACGATATTCGACAGCTCGAATTCAGGGCTCAAGGTCAGGGACGTGGCCCGTGCGCTCGATAGAGCCCACGGAGAGGATCTGGTCGCAGTTGTCGGTGAGGAGTCAGAGACCGTGTGCGAGGGAATGAACATCCATGTTCTGGCAGATCTGCTCCGAAGGCGGAGAGGCGAGCTGACGGGGCTTATTCTTGTAGGAGAGAGGCTCCATTTCCTGGCGGATGAGCTTGGGGCTGACGTTGCAGGCGACCTCGAAGAGGGGCTGGAAAAAGCCCAAAGCCGAAGGCCAAAAAGGCTTCTCTCATGTGTGAAATGCTTTAGGTGATAGAAAAATGGCAATCGATGCTCAAAATTTTACCATACTTCATCCCAGGCCCAGCTCTATTGTGGCTGCGCTCTACACATTGCGCGATCTTGGTGCCGAGGTTGTAATACTTCACGGACCGAGTGGATGCTGCTTCAAGCACGCCCGTCTTCTCGAGGAGGATGGCGTTCGGGTTCTCACAACTGCCCTCGACGAGGCAGGTTTTGTCTTTGGGGGGCAGAGGCCTCTTGTAGCTCTCCTGAAGAAGGCTCAGGAGCTCTTTCATCCCAAGCTCATGGCCATATCCGGAACCTGCAGCAGCATGATCATAGGAGATGATCTGCACCAGGCTGTCCTCAATGCCGACCTGGACATACCCGTGCTTGAGGTTGAGGTTCATGCCGGATACAGAGACAATACCAAAGGCGTCGTCCTTACTCTGGAGGCTGCCAGGGACAAGGGGATCATCGACCAGGCTGAGCTTGACAGGCAGAAGGAGTTGCTCGATAAGGCGACGATGGTCGAGAAGCTCTATGGGGCTGCTAGCAGCGAGTATCTGCCTCCTGAGAGGGGTGACCTGAAATACGAGGCGGCAGCCAGGCTTCTGGATCTGATCCGGCAAGGCAAGAGGGGTCTTAATATCCTGAATGCCAAGAAGGAGACAGCCTACATGTTTGCGGACATAACCGCAGCGGTCGCCGATGTAGCTGGAGATCAGGTTGATACTCTGGCCAATTTGGATAGCAGCGTGGGCCTTCCGAAGGTGAGAAGAGATGCCCAGAACATTGCACGGGACCTTGATGAGAGGAAGGTTAAGTACGAGCTGATAGGTGGGCTTGACGAGTACCCTGTCACCGGCGATGCCGTGAAAAAGCTCGCAAGCGAAAAGCATTACGACTTTGCTGTGATCTCCGGAGTGCCGCATGCGCTTCCTGTTTCCGCCCTGGAAGGAATGGAGATATTCTCCATTACAAACGGCCCCCGTCAGGTCAGGCCGCTGAGGGATCTGGGCCATCAGCATGTCGTGGTTGAGCTGGATCTTCATCCCAAGACAATGGGGGTGACTAGCCTCGTGGAGTCGGAGTTCGGGGCAACACTTAGAGCCCTGAACAAAGCCGAAGCTAAATCGAGCTGAAAAAAAGGACTGGTTTTCGGCTTGATTGGAAAGCTAAAAAACTTTTTTTTCTGGATTTTCAAATGGCTTTGGGCAGCTCGGTTAGCAGCGCGTAAATGAGAAAGCCCATTGTGCCGATGAGGCCTATGCCGGCCATGGAGATCTTGGCGATCATTTTGAACTCCTCTCTGCTTGGTTTCCTGGCCAGCCTCAAAACCCTCATGTACTCTTGGATGTTTGTGGAGGGCATAGTCACGCCCAGATCCACATCATCTAAATCCAGCTTGCTCCTGATGTCCAGTTTGTTCTTGAGATCGAGCCTCTCCTTGATGGAGCCCGTCTTCTCAGACTCTTTAGTTCCCTCGCTCATTCAGGGCAGGGAAATGATCTGGTGCATGAAAAAGCTTTCGATTCCCTGGCTCGCGGCAGCGCAAGAATATCGCTATGATGGTGACAACGCATTTTCAGACAAATCCGGAGAATATGTGTGGTTATCAACTGGGAAATTAGGAGAAAAAGATAAGAGCAGAATGCCTTAAAAAAATTTACGAGGAATGCGCCAGATCTGTAGGGTTAAAATCATTTTAGCGCAATCCTTTTGCCTCTATCTTTCGGAACCAACATGCTCCAATTTTTTATGTTCTTCAAGAAGCTTAATCTTTTTCTCGAAGTCCTCCTCAGATATCTCACCCATAGCAAGTCTCCTTTTTAAAAGGTCTTCTGGTTTTGACCCCGTCAATTCCTTCGTCATTCTTACCGCCGCGAAATCCTCAAAGACTCTAGAACCAAAGTAGAAACCAATGATAAGGATGTAAATATAGAGGAAGTTAATGTAAATGTCAGCCAATGCTTTCGTGGGAATTTGCCCAATTAGGGGATTGTTCGAACAACCCGATTCATCGGTCTCTTCTTCGGCACCCCCATCGTCTTCAGTTTCTTCATCAGATACTATATCGTCTTCAGTTTCTTCTTCAGTGATTTTGCCGATTTCAGTGTTCTCTGCGCCTGAAGACGAGACAACATCATCCTTATCGGAATTATTAATCTCTTCAATTG
>JBFYLF010000163.1:0-3753 GCA_041305505.1 Methanothrix sp.
AGATATGTGGCCCAGTCTGCAAGCGTGGCTGCCAGGAAGACGCCTAGGTATAGATGAAGCCCGGCCTTCATTGATGATTTGTAAACCAGGTAGCCCACGACAGGTCCGGCTATGCCCATCGAAAAGACATTTGCCCCGAGAGTTGTCAGGCCGCCATGAGCCAGAAAGATCGCCTGGTAGACCAGGACTATCACAGAGAGGACCGAGGTTATCCAGGGGCCGAAGATTATGGAGCCCATGCCGGTGCCCGTGGGATGAGAGCAGCTCCCGGTTACTGAGGGGAGCTTGAGGGACGAGAGGACGAAGATAAATGCCCCGGCAACGGCCAGCAGTGGCAGAGTCTCTCGGTTCTTCTTGATCATGTTATTGATCCTGTAGACTCCATAGGCCACTATCGGAAGCGATAGAGCAAACCATATCTCCCACCAGGGATGGGGGAGAAAGCCCTCCATTATATGCATGCTCGATGGCTGGTTCATTCACCTTTATAAAGTTTTCTTGTATTAGAACCAAATTTGTTTAATTAAGCATATGACAGGGGATCTGTCTCTCCTGGAGGCTGATGACTGTGGGCGTGGCCTTGTTTTTCAGCAAGGCATCCAATAGCTGCCCGCTGAGGGCTTTGAGAGTTCCAGATGCTGCAATCAAGTTCGCGGCTGGCGCGCCCTTCTGCGGCGCAATTATGAGCGGCAGGCTAAAGCCAGGCAAAGGGAAGGCTTCGGCGCTGCCCCGCACTGAACGAGGCGGAGAAGGGAGTATTCGGGCAGATGATCTTCGTCACTTTAAAAGAAGACGGGAAGCCCTATGTGTGCTTCTCGCTTCAAATGGCATAAAAATTAAAATTGATCAATGAATTTAAACAGCACCCGCAATCGCAATGAATTTATATCATTATTGGCTCTCATGATAATAAATTTAGTTTTAATCATTGAGCAGACCGATGGAAAAATTAGGAGGGAAGATACGCTGGGTGAGATGGTTGTAAGGTGCGGGCCGGGATGGAAAAAAGTGATGCTATGAATCCGATTGCGTCCGGATGATCTCATTGTAAAATCCCGTCCGAGCCAATATAAAATCCCAGGCCAAAATCCTCGAATGCTCCTGCTCGATGATGATGATGACCGGAGCTGAAAAGCTGAAATCTGTATCATTTATGCTGATGATGTAAAAATAAAGCCAGGAGGGCCAGCGATGACTAGACACAATTCTCTCGGATCTCCATCTGAATTGAAAAAAATAGGGCGGAACTGCCGGAGAGCGAATTGATATGAGAATTGGAAAATCATTGTTATCCTCTATTTTTATAATGGCGATACTGACCACATCGTCCCTGGCAGCCATCAAGATTAACCCATCTGAAATCAAACCTCAGATGGTAGATTGGCCTGAAAACCTATCTCATACATTTAAATATTTTAATTCCAGTTTGGGGCGGCTCATCCAGGTAGATTTCGCTGCGACACTGGATGGCAACATGTCTGTAGTGAGCGAGAACCGGAATAACAATTCATCAGCGTCGTGCTATTTTTCCGGCAAGGTTAATTTATATGTGAGTATGATTAATAAGAAGGACAGGGTCAGTTTATCCATTGATTTAAAGGTTCCACAAAATGGCACCCCTGCTGATCTGGATCCATTTACCGAGCCTTATTGGGAAGGCGGAGATACCTTAATCGGTCACGATGAGGATCACGATGAGAAAAGCATACCACCATATGTCGCGACAGGCGATTTGGCCGAATACATCGGCAATGGTAATTTCAGTCTTGATGCCAAAGGTGATGCCAATTTCACAATAGTAGCCGGTGGCAATCAAACCTCAAACATAAGTACATTTGGCTGGTCAAATGCTACCCTAATCTATACTTACGATCCCCGCGGCCTTTCCGGATACAAGAAGGATGGCTGTACCAATCTTCCACTCTCCGGCTGGAAGATCATCGTCACCAACTCTACACACCAGTGGAATGCAACCACAGATGCCAACGGCTTCTGGCAGGTGTACAACCTGACGAACGGCACCTACACCGTCTGCGAGGCTCTCCAGCCCGGCTGGATTCAGACCTCTTCGCCTGCCTGCCATACGGTGACCCTTGCTGGATTTGCCGTAGCCAATATCAACTTCACCAACCGGAGGCTGCACAGCATCAGCGGCTACAAGCTTGGCTGCAACAACTCCCCGATTTCCGGCTGGAATATCACCCTCAAGAATGACACACACACCGCAAGCATGCTCACCGGACCGGACGGCAGGTACGAGTTTTGCAATCTACTGCCAGGCTCATACACATTGACAGAGGAAAACCGCACAGGCTATAAGGCCGTCAGCGTTGTCTCCAATCCGCTTGAGCTCAACTGCAGCAATTTCACCAACCAGAACTTCACAAACTCCCAGCTCTTTTGCATCGGCGGACGAAAGGTCGACGACTGTACTGGCGAGGGTCTATCAGGCTGGCAGATAACCGTCAAGAACGCCAGCAACGGCCAGATAGTTGGCCAGAATAATTCTATCGGCGGTGGTCACTGGACCGTCTGCGAACTCTTGCCGGGAGAGTATCAGGTCACAGAGACTCTCCAGACAGGCTGGAAGAACATCACCAATCTCACCCAAAATGTAACCCTTGGATGCGAGAACAAGACAGGTGTCGATTTCCACAATGTCGAGCTTCTCTGTCTGGGAGGCAGGAAGACCGACTATTGTACCGGCCTTGGCTTCTCCGGCTGGACAGTGGTCGTGAAAAACACCACAACCGGCAAGACTGACATCGCCACCACCAATGCAACAGGATATTGGAGTGTCTTCAGCCTGCAATTCGGATACTATAATGTCAGCGAGGTCCTGCAATCGGGATGGACGAATGTTACTCCTATAAGCCAGGCAGTGGTGCTCCCGTGCAGCAGCAAACTGGATGTCAACTTCGTTAATAGGAAGCTTCTGTGCATCAGCGGCTACAAGAAGGACAACTGCGGCACAGCCACCCTTCCCGGCTGGGACATAACCATCCATAACGCCACCGGCTACAACAGAACCAAGACCACCGACTCGAACGGCAAATTCGAGTTCTGCGATCTGTCTCCCGGCCTGTACACCTTAACCGAGACTGTGAAGCCCGGCTGGATATCAACGAGCAGCGTCTCCCTGGATGTCAACTTGAATTGCAGCAACATCACCAATCAGAACTTCACTAACCAGATGCTTCTGTGCATCAGCGGCTATAAGAAGGACAACTGCGGAGGAGACACCCTTCCCGGCTGGGACATAACCATCCATAACTCGACCGGCTATAATGTGACCAAGACGACAGACTCGACAGGAAAGTTCGAGTTCTGCGACTTGTCTCCCGGCCAGTACACCTTAACCGAGGCTCTGAAGCCCGGCTGGATCAGGGTAAGCTCTCCATCAGAGATCACATTGTAAGCTCTCCATCAGAGATCACATTGGTCTGCGACAACGCCACCAAACAAAACTTCACCAACCAGAAGCTTCTGTGCATAAGCGGCTACAAGATCGACAGATGCAACGGTCCTCTGCCGGGCTGGGACATAACCATCCACAACTCGACCGACTATACCCAGACCAAGACGACAGACTCGACAGGAAAATTCGAGTTCTGCGACTTGGCTGCAGGCAGCTACACATTGACTGAGACACTCAAGCCCGGCTGGATCAGGGTAAGCTCTCCATCAGAGATCACATTGGTCTGCGACAACGCCACCAAACAAAACTTCACCAACCAGAAGCTTCTGTGCATA
>JBFYLF010000164.1:0-5130 GCA_041305505.1 Methanothrix sp.
GTCAATTTACGAGAGCGTGAAAAACAGGCGAGGGTTCACTTCATCCCCGACCTAAAGGTCGGGGTATTCGTGACCCTCTGCACTCCCTATGTAATAAATGGATTACTTTCAAAGGCTCCTTGAATGGCGTCAATAACTCAAAAGGAGTTCTTTTTGATCGTAAAGATTTATCCTCTAATGCGGCAAAAAATTCTGGCACCCTCCCAGCTTTTAAAGTCGCCTGAGATTTTCTGCTGAACTCACACCATTCTCTGATCCCTCTCCGCCAGATTATTGTCAAATGGAAACCTCAAAGCCATGCATGAAGGCCAAAGCTTCTCTCCGATACTTGTCCAGCCTCTCCAACGGATTTAGGCTTTCGAAAGCGCTAAAATTTCTTCGCGATTCAGAGAGATGGTTATGCCTGATTGTGATGATGGAGAGAATTACCTGGATTGATACCCTCCTCTGAGATTTGACGAGATATGCGCCCCTCCATTAATTCGCTTATATGATTATTATTTATATTTAATTTTTGGCTTGATTATCACACGACTTGAAGTGCAAAGCCTGCATTGCAGGAATATTGATATAATCTCAGCGCAAACCATTGGCAGGAGGGTTTTATTATCAAAGAGGAGATCTGGATCGAGAAGTACCGGCCCGAGAGGCTGGATGACATAGCGGGCCAGGATGAGATCGTCCGCCGTCTCAAGTCATATGTCAAAACCAGGAACCTGCCGCATCTTCTTTTCTCGGGGCCGCCGGGCGTTGGCAAGACGGCAGCCTCCATCTCCATAGTCCGTGAGATCTTTGGCGAAGGCTGGAGGAACAACTTCATTGAGCTTAACGCCAGCGATGAGAGGGGCATAGATATCATCCGCCACAAGGTCAAGGACTTCGCCCGGATGGCGCCTTTGGGCGGAGCCGATTTCAAGGTCATATTCCTCGACGAGGCCGATGCTCTCACCAACGACGCCCAGAGTGCTCTTCGCAGGACGATGGAGCGCTACTCTGCCACAACCAGGTTCATCCTTTCATGCAACTACTCCTCGAAGATCATAGAGCCGATCCAGTCCCGCTGCGCAGTCTACCGCTTCAGGGCCCTATCGGGAGAAGCCATAGCCAAAAGAATCAGGTTCATAGCTTCTGAGGAGAATCTTGTCGTATCCGAGGAGGGGCTCTCCGCGATCGAATACGTCGCCGGTGGCGACATGAGAAAGGCAATCAACGCTCTGCAGGCAGCAGCACTTCTCGGCGACGAGGTGGACGAGGAGACGATCTATCAGATCACATCCACTGCGAGGCCCGAGGAGATAGGAAAATTCATAAAGACTGCTCTTTCCGGCGACTTCATCGGAGCGCGCGCCGTTCTCGACGATCTGCTCCTCTCTAAAGGGCTCTCCGGCCAGGATGTGATTGTCCAGATTCATCGGGCAATGCTGGACCTCGACATCCCGGACAAGGACAAGGCAAGGCTCGTCGACCGGATCGGTGAGATTGATTTCAGGATGACCGAAGGGGCTAACGAGAGAATTCAGCTTGAAGCCCTGCTGGCATACTTTGCCCTCAGCGGCTCCTGAGGGGGGGCCCCTTGCCGAAGCCCTCATAATCACTTTGGACCGGCTGAAGAGGGCTCATGGCTGCGCTCTATGGCTGCTCGCAGCTCCTCCATTCGAACAGGTTTTGAGACATAATCGTCCATGCCCGCCTCCAGGCAGACCTCTCTGTCGCCTTTCATGGCATGAGCCGTCATGGCTATGATGTAGGGCTGGCGGCCAGAGCCCTTGCGAATGCGTTTGGTGGTCTCAAGTCCGTCCATCTCAGGCATCTGGACGTCCATGAGCACAATGTCGTAGGCGCGACCTTCCAGGGCTGCAAGCACCTGCAGACCGTCGGCTGCTATGTCAGCCCTGTAGCCCATCCTCTCGAGCATCCTCATGGCGACCTTCTGGTTGACGAGATTGTCCTCTGCAAGCAGTATCCTCAGGTGCTTTTTAGGTTTGATCTTCCCAATTCGTCCTGACTTCGCCGAGATCTCTGGAGCCTCTGCTTCGGGAGCCTCTGGAGACCTCTTTGTCTTTATGGTGAAGTAGAATATCGATCCCTTCCCTGGCTCGCTCTCAGCCCAGATCCTGCCGCCCATAAGCTCGGCCAGGTTCTTGCTTATGACAAGGCCAAGGCCGGTGCCGCCATACTTTCGCGTCGTCGAGGCGTCAACCTGGCTGAAGGATTGAAAGAGCCGGATCATACGGTCTTTGCTTATGCCGATGCCCGTGTCCTTCACTGCAAACATGATCTCCTCCATCTCCTCCCCGCCAACAGTCGACGGGCCGATGGATGAGACGCCTACCGAGATCTCGCCCTTCAGAGTGAATTTGACTGCGTTTCCGAGCAGATTGACCAGTATCTGCTTGAGCCGGGCCTGATCGCCTGATACCTGGCGGGGAACATCAGGCTCCAATGAGATGTAAAGCTTCAGATCCTTGCTCCTGGCAGCCGAGTCAACCATGCCGATCGACTCCTCGATGCACCTCTCCAGATCAAAGGGCTTCATCTCAAGCTCCAGCATTCCCCGCTCGATCTTTGAGAAGTCCAGGATGTCGCTGATCACAGCCAGAAGGGCATCTCCGCTGCTTCGAATGGTCTCGATGTAATCCCTCTGCTCGGAGTCAATTTTCGTATTGAGGAGCAATCCAGTGAGGCCTATGACTGCATTCATCGGCGTTCTGATCTCGTGGCTCATATTGGCCAGGAACTCTGATTTTGCCTTGGTGGCCTGCTCAGCTCGCTCTTTGGCCAAGAGCAGATCCTCCTCGGCCCTCTTTCTCTCAGTCAGATCTACTGAGACGCCGACGAATCCCATGCTCTGTCCCTGCCGATCCTTGAGAATATTGAATACATAAAGAGCCGGGAAGAGGCTGCCGTCCTTTCTCAAGACCATGAGTTCGCTCTCCCGATAGCCGCAGCGAAATATGCTGTCTATAACCTCTTTTATCAGATATCTCATATGCGGCGGAACTATGGTCTCTGCAATGCTCCTACCCAAAACCTCCTCAGCCTTCCATTGGTAGAGGACCTCTGAGAAATGGTTCCAGTAAATTATCTTGCCATGGAGGTCCGTGGCTATGACGGCATTTCTGACCTGGTCCAGGAGAGACGCCTGGAATGCCACCTGGTTCTCGGCCTCCTTTCTCTCGGTTATATCCTGGCCCTGAGCTATTGTGGCAATTACCTCCCTGCCGTCTTCATCGAATATGGTGGCAGAGTTCCATAGCACAGTGCGAATATCGCCATTCTTTCGGAGAATCGGGATCTCAACAGCATCCCAGTGCTCGCCAGAGAGGGTTTTGCTGATATAGGCCAGTGATGCCTCCCTGCTCACCTCGGGAAAGAGGATATCCAGATGCTCTCCCAGGACTTCCTCGGTTTTATGGCCAGTCAGCCTCTCAAAAGCATGATTGAACCTCGTGATCTTGAACGAAGGATCCCAGACGATTATGGGCGCATTGGCGTGGCCTATGAGATTTTCCAGGTAGTCTCTTGTCTGCCTCAGATCCTCGGCAGCCCTCTTGAGCCTCTGGGAAGATAGCCTGTTCTCTGTGAGATCGTTTCCTATGCATAGGATTTCGACAGTCTCTCCCGTATCGTTTTTAACCACGCGGTTGGTCCAGGCGATCCAGACCCTCTCTCCGTTTGAGCGCATGTTCTCATTTATGTTCGTGGTATATTCTGCAGGGTTCCTGGCGATATCCTTTATCATCGCATCGAGATCCTTGCCCTCTGAGTCGACTGGAGGGGTTATGGTGCCGACCACATTTCGACCTATGATCTCCTCCCTGCTAAAACCGAAGAAGTTCTCGGCGAAATCGTTGATGAAGATTATTTTTCCTACTGGGTCAAGCCTCAGTATGATGCTGTTTGAGCTCTCAACCAGCTCCCGATACTTCCTCTCGCTCTCCTGCATAGCAGCCTGGGCCTGCCATCTGTCTATTGATCCGCCTATGGCACCGGCGATTGTCATGAGCACAGAGACCTCGCTCCAGGTCCAGATCCTATCAGTGCTCCTATCGTCAAATCCTATGAAACCCCAGAAACCCTTTTTCGTAAATATGGGGACGATCAGAAATGAACGCACCGCCAGCCTCTCCAGCAGAGCCCTCGACTTCTCCGGCAGATCTCTGGCCAGCCCCCGCAGAGGCATTCCCTGGCTCAGGGCGTCATACCAGGGGACGGGCTCGCTATAAGATATGTCAAGAGGCGGCAGCCGCTGGCCGTCTGCGGGACCGATGCCCTCCCTAGTCCAGTCATAGCTTAATTTGCAGCGGTGGTCTCCATCATCCGTATCATAATTCTTGAAAATGTAAACCCTGTCCACATTTGATGAGCAGCCAAGGATCTCGAGCGACTGGCTTAAAGCCAGATCTATCTCCTCCGTGATCAAGAGCTGGTTCGTTGCCAAAGCTGCGCCAGCCAGAATTCTGTCCTCTCTGCCGCGGCCGTTGATGGCGTTCTCCTCATCCGGGCTTCTCAGTACCGCCAGGAATGCCTCTGGCCCGCCTTCATGCTGCAATCGGGAGATTGTGCACAGGAATGATCTTCCTTTGACCTCAGCTCTTCCAGGAGTCTTGATGATATCAACAAGGCCGCCCTCCTCATGCCAGCCGGTGAGGCTCCTGGCTGCAAGATTCATGAAGAGGACGCGGCCATCTCCATCTAAGAGGCAGACGGCCTGCGGCAGGGCGCAAAGAGCCGACTTGTAAATGCCCCCCGAATTCAAGCGGGCCACCTCATCAATGCAGCCCTGACGGGGCTTGCCTCTGCTTCCTCGATGCTTAAAGGCAGACAGACGAGGAGATATCTGCCGGCTGAGACCCTAGAGAGGTCCAGACCCTCAAGTATGAGCAGATCGCTCTCCAGAAGTATGCGGTGGACGGGAAGGGACTGGTCATCGAATCCGTCCACAGAGAGGTAATCAATCTGGAGAAAGATGGCCGGTTCATAAGCCTTCTTCGGCTGTTCTCTGTCTTGAAAAGGAGCGCCTGGCCCTTCGTGATCCGAATGCCTCCGAGGCTCGAGGCCGGAATCGGGCCGGGACCGGAAACGGATATGACATCTGCCGGTATTACGAAGCGGCTCAGGGAATAGCTG
>JBFYLF010000165.1:0-6644 GCA_041305505.1 Methanothrix sp.
GATGGCATAGTGGTCCGGGCACATATCACGGGAGAGGCCCACGGCCACAGGCACATCCAGCCTCTTGAAGCGAACATCGTCCTCAGTCCACATGCAGTCGATCTTGACCAAAGCCGGATGATGCCCGGATCTGATCAGATCCTTGACCGCGTGCATTAGAACCGAGGTCTTTCCTGAGCCGGGAGTGCCGGCAGCCACCACCATCTTCAAGATACTGCCTCGCCCTGACGGATGGTCTCCCGCAGAGACGCCAGCCAGCAGTCCACCTTTTCGATATCCTTGAAGACCCTCTGCTCCTCATCATTTGTGCTGATGACCTTGACCATGCCCCCATTCTTCATCACTA
Organism: Methanothrix sp.; assembly: GCA_041305505.1. Taxonomy (GTDB): domain Archaea; phylum Halobacteriota; class Methanosarcinia; order Methanotrichales; family Methanotrichaceae; genus Methanothrix. Next base: position 347 of record JBFYLF010000165.1, read on the forward strand.
TCCGCCGCGCCGCCATGAGCGCCAGCATGGGGTCATGAGTGACCACAACCACGATCTTGCCCTCGCCGGATAAGAGCCGCAGAGCCTCCTGCTTCTTGATCCCGGCATTCTCAATCTCATCAATAAGGACGATGGGCGAGTCGCTGATCACGGCGATATCTGCGGCCATGAGCGCCCGCGACTGGCCGCCGCTTAAAATAGTGAGCTGGATGGAGGGGTTGACCGGCTCGCCCGTCAGTGTATTGGCGAGAGCAATGACCCTCTCAGCCAAAGCCGGGTCTTTGCCACGCGACTTGGCATGCATCCTCAAGAACTCTCTCACAGACATGTCAGCCAGAAAATGCATATTCTGGGAGAGCTGGGCCACGAGCTTCTTCCTCGGATCGGACCGGAGCTCCGGTGCAGGGGGCAGGCCGTTGATCAGAATCCTTCTGCCCGATGGCGTGTCTCCCCAGGCGAACTGCTCTATGTCGGCTATAAGGGTGCTCTTTCCCGAGCCTGTGGGCCCCACAATTCCTATGATCTCTCCCCTTGCTATCTCCATTGAAGATATGGCATCTGGATGTCCGTCCTTGTCCACTCCCCCCTGAATGGTCAGCGTCAGGGGCTTGATAGTCTCATCAGCGCATTGGCTCATCTTTTCCCTTCCAAAAATTCTGCTGCTTCTTCCCAGCTTGAAACTGTGATCTGTGCTCCGAGCATCTCTAGGGGGCGGCTCTCTTTCATCCTGGCGAGGCCTCCGCCAGTGATATTGAGGAGAATTGTGTCCTTGGGCTCGATCATGCCATCGCCAGCCGCCCGGCAGAGGGCAGCCACGGCCACAGCCGCTGCATTGAGTATGTCAATCTCCTCGCTCTCTTCCATCAATCTCTTCGCCTCTCCCGCCTGCCTGTCGGAAATTCCGTAAACCTCACCGCCAGTATCCAAGAGTGCATCTCTCACCCCACCTGGGATGGCATAGGGGGGTTTGCGGTTGAAGAGAACATCATCGAACATGGTGCTGCTGGCGGGCTCTGGCTCCAGCCCCTTCCACTGGTAATAAATGGGCGCATTCGGAATATTCTGGGCAAGGTGAAGCCTGGGCAAAACGCTCCCGAACCGTCCGTCTCCCCTGAGCCTCAGGGCCGCCTCCCATGCTGATATGCCACCAGTTCCGGACCCCACTGCCTGGAAATAGTGCAAAGGGATCTCGCCCATATGAAGGACAGCATCGAGCATCACAGTGCCCATACCATCCCGGCGAGCGATATTCCTGGCTCCTCCCTCGGAGACGAAGCCGGGCAGCGAGCAAGCCTGCTCAGCCATTGAAATGGCGTCGTAATAATCGCCGCGAACAGCTATGATCGTAATATTTCCGGTCTCTGCCTCATCAGGCAGGACTGTCCACATTCTGTAGAGAGCCTTTTCCGGGAGGAAGATGAGTAGTGGCCAGACGGTGAGGGCTGCCACATGGACAAATGCACGGGCAGTGTTGCCTGCGGAGGCCAGAACCAGTGTGGATCCTTCACCTCTCTCCTTGAGCCTCTCTATTGTGGGAGCAGCCTCAAGGTCCTTGAAGCTGCATGTAGGAAGATTTGCACCTCGCTCTGGCCAGAAGCCGTTGAAGCTGATGAATAAATTCTCAAGGCCAAGCTCCTTTGCAAGAGCCCGGCTCCTATATGTCACTGGACCGCCATCAAATTTAGGTAGCGCTGCATGAACAGGAAGCCAGTCCATGAATCTCCAGATGCCTTGAAGATTTCCGGGCTTGATTTGCCTGGATATGTACTCCGCCCGCAGAAGCGATTGGTCATTGGGGCAGCTCATGGAGTATTCAGGCTGAACGGATCCGTCTTTCACGCATCTGAGCAGAAATTCGCCCATAGAGGCAATTTCTCCGAGTGGAGAATATAATGTTTTCTGTTCAAGGACAACTTGTTTCCTTATTGTGAAAATTACTTTCTGGAAAAATACTATTGGCCCGGTTCTTGGTGCCAGATATATAAAAAGCTATTCGGATGTTGCAGTCTACCCCGCCCAAAAGTAGAAATATTTGAGCATGCATTGCCCAATAGTATGCCAAATGTGGAGAGGCTGATGAGGGCTGCGTTTCAGTCTGACGAGAGCCTTAGGGAGGCGCTTAAGGAGGTCTTGGGAGAGCTCGGGCTGTCTGCAAGGGAGTTTTCCAGGGTCTCTGCCATCCCCCAAAGCACCCTCTACAAGATCCTTTCAGGACACAGAGAGCCGAATATCACCACTCTGCGCCAGATAGTTCGGACTGTTCGCCAGCTTGAGGGCTCCGAAGGCAACTTCATAGCCATCATTGCCGCCAGGCCCGTTCTGGACAAGATCAGCGAGAAGAAGATGAAGATTGGAGATAAGATGCTGACATTGCGGGAGTACTCGGCCACGACAATCGAGGAGGCCATTGTCGCTGCCATCCGGGCGGAGAGGGATGGAGCCTCTGCCCTGGTCTGCGCTCCAATCGTCAGCCCGACAGTCGAGAGGCTGCTCTCAATTCCCGTGGCAACCATAATCCCTAAGGAAAGCGTTATCAGAGCCATTGAGGTTGCAGCCAGGAAGATCGAATAGTTGAGGATTGGATTGGATGAAGAGACTGATCTGGTGCGGCACCGAGATAAGATGCGGATATTCTGCCTGCATTCTGAAGATAATGATCATTTTATGTATTATGATGTCGATCTCATCAGGTCAGAGCGCCCCTAATTTCCAGAGTGTGAGCGGGGAATTCGCCCGGAATTGGATAGAGGATTTTCAAAAAGAGGACGCAAAAGCGATTTTACCATCTGAGCTAAACTGGACTGAGTCTAATCAGAGCGAGAACAACCAGAGCGACCTTTGGAGCTGGGGCAGCGCACCCCGGGGCAGCAAAATAGTTGACGGAGAGCTGGAGCGGGACCCATACTATCTCCGGCCGCTATTAAACCTCTCAGGGGACTGGCTGGGAGAGACCTACACAGATTCCGAAACAGGTCTGCCTATGGAGGTCTACTCCGATCCTATAACAGGACGAAAACATTACCAATTCCTTAATCCCAACACATTACCAATTCCTTAATCCCAACACAGGTCTCGCCTTTTTCACATATTACACATACGTTGACGAAAAGACCGGCAGGACTCTATATGTCTACATAGATCCTAGCACTGGAAAAGAGTTCCATGCCACATCACCGCCCTATGATCTCATCAGATCCCTGGCAGCAGGCATGACAGACCAGACGCTATGAAAAGAGAGGTCAAAGTGGTGGATCGCCTGCCGATTCGGCGATCCAAAAGGCTTTTATTTCTTCTCTCTTCATGCAGGTGATGCGGGGGTTTTAAGATTGAAGAATGCGGCAATGGCGGCGATCGTGGTGCTCTGCTTTCTAACGGCAATGTGCGGCGGCCAGGAGGCCAGCCATTTTCAGAGCCTGAGCGGTGACTATGGCCGGAAATTGATCAGCAGCATTGATGCCAATGAAACAGAGCCGGCAGAAGACAGCAGTAATGGCACATTGTGGAGTTGGGGAAGCTCCCCGAGGGGAAGCATGATAGTTGACGGAAACCTCGTGGGCGATCCTGCGTATACAATGAAAAGACTCAATGTCGTCTCCAACTGGCTAGGTGACTCACTGGTGGACCCATATGACACAACTTCTCCAGAGTACTCTTACACAGATCCGGAGACTGGTCAGCCCGTTAAAACCTATGTGGATCCCATAACTGGCCAGCATTACTATACGTATACCGACGCCAAATCCGGAAAGCTGATTTATGTCTACTTCAATCCTCTGACTGGAGTGCCTTATTACGCCAGCTTCACCCCGATCTCAGGTCAGCAAATAGAGAACAAGACGGAGAATCAGACGTTTTCTCTGCCGCCGATATTCAGCTAATGCTCTCTTCAGAGTTCCTAGAAGAGAATGGCCAAAAGATGGTCGAAAGTGAGAAAGCAGCAGCTATCGTGCGAAAGCCTTTTATGGCTTTGCATCTACTCCCCGTTTGGTGGGGACAGTATGAAGGCTGCAATTGCAGTAATTACATTATTGATAGCTTGTCTCTTGGCAGGAGACTGTCTGGCTCAGAGTGAAGGCCGTTTTCAGAGGGTTGACGGCGAGTATGGCAGGAACATCATAGGCACATTGGCCGCCAATGACACAGAGCCTGCGAGCGGCAATAATAGCAGCGATAACAACGGCACATTGTGGAGCTGGGGGACCATCCCCAAGGGGAGCATGATGGTGAATGGAACGCCAACCAGCGATCCCTTCATCAACCCGGGCGCCATAGAGAATCCGGAAAACTCGTATGTCCAGGTTGGAGTGGATGCCTTCACCGGAATGGCCATCTATTCTTACAAGCCTGCAGATGGCGCTGCAACAAAATATTTCTATATAGATCCTTATACCAGCCTTCCTGTCTATGTGGACTGGGAAGATGTCTTAACCGATGCCTACAGCACAGCTAGCTCGGAGAGCGAGGGCTATACACTTCCCTCGGCCTTCCGCTAAAAGGATATCAAAGGATGATAGGTGAGGTGGAAAGATGAAGTACATTGCCATAATTTTGTGTCTAGTCGCCCTGGCAGCAGCCGTGGAATACAACGACTGGCAGCAGGGAGCGGCACAGGGTCTCATGTACGGCTTTAAGATGGGTCAGGCATATCAAAATGCATTGAATGGGATCAATATCACAGGCTTCAATGCGGAGGTAGATATATACAATGCCTGGGTCCGGGCCAACTTCGGAGAAGACCCCTATCTTATGATGTCCAAGATGAGCACCACAACAGGTGGTATTGATCTGACCAAGCCGGTTCTCATAGCAAATAACACCACAGGTGGCGGGATAGTCCATGCCGTTGACGGTGGCGTTTCAGGCCCGAGCTATACTACGAATGATGTTAACCTGTTGCCAAATAGCGTTGATCTTTCAAGGGTGAAAAACACCAACCCCTTAATTCCCGTAGGCCAGCAATATCTGCCCTGGGTTTAATTCCTTGGCAGTTGTACCCTTTTTTTGCTTCTGAAGAGATCTGGGATTCAATCTTTGCTCATCTCAAGAACGGGAAGATCATCGCACTTCATTTATCATTCAAAGCCTTCGACGAAGCTCTTGATGCACCACTTAAGATCCGGGTGGTACCCGCCCTCCAGGATGGCGAACCTACACGCCCCGCAAATCTCTGCCCCATCCCTTATGGCTCTTCCGATCGTTTGATAGTCTTCGATCTTGAGGAGGCCGCCCCAGTCCTCGATGTATGTGTCAAAGCCGGCAGACACTCCTACGATGTCCGGGTTAAATCCCTGGAATGCTTCTTCCACCTGTCTTAGATAGCGGCTGCCGTCCATGTTCAGGTACTCGAAGCTCTCGTCCACAGACCAGGGGTTGACGATCTTGACATCCTTGTCGCCCCGAAAGATGCTGACAGTGCCGTCCCCAAAGTGCAGATCGATATCGATGATCAGGGCCCTCTTAGCGGCGGGCCTGATCTTCTTCAGGGCTACGGCCATGCTGCTAAAGCAGCACATCCCCCAGGCCCTGTTGGCCGATGCATGGTGGCCCGGAGGGCGGATCAGGGCGAAGGCGGGCTCCGCCTGCAGGGCCAGCTCTGCGGCTGTGATGGCTCCGCCTGCTGCGAGGGCCGCAGGCTCGTAAAGGCCCATTTTTCTCAACAGATCTATGTGCTCTCTTCCATGAACCCTGGCGATGTCCTCAGCCGATGCAGGCTCCGGCTCGATGAACTCGTAGCCGGATTCTCGGAGCAGCTCTGCGGGGTGGGCTACCCGGTCAGGGCTCTCCACCGGATTGGCGGGGTATCTGGCAGCAAGCTTGCTTGAGCAAACGATTTTCATGGGATTTGAGGCTCCGCGTTATCAGGGTGCTCTATTCCGGCCTATTAAGGCTTATGGAGAGAATCATATAACGGGCGGAAAAAAAGAAGAGATGGATTCATGTTTTATGTTGGCGCTGGCTTGTAGATACAATACTTGAGAAGTTTATCATCGTCTATAGCCTTGATATGGTAGTCGCCTGCCAACACCGTATCCAAGTTCTTGCTTAAGATTATCTGGTTATCCTCGTTGCTCATGGCGATCCTGTCACAAGTGACTGTCTGGACGGTCATTTTGTCATATTCTGCATTCTCAGACACATCCACGAACTCCTCAGATATTTGGAAGATTCCGTCTACGATGCTGCTCTTCTTCTGAGAACAATCCGCCCCTGCAATGTGAATTGCTATAACTGTGATCTCGTCATCAGTTCCCGCAAACATTCTTTTATATGTATACGTATTTGGCATTCTAAAGTAGTC
>JBFYLF010000166.1:0-3375 GCA_041305505.1 Methanothrix sp.
AAACATATCTGGGCTCCAAGATAGCATCAGGGATTCCCAATCTGGAGTTCATCCAGCCCACATCTCTGCCCGACGCCGAGAGCGAGAAGATAGACCTGAGCCTGAAGTCAAGAGCACCCTGGAAGATCGCTCTCGGATCAAAGACCATTGATGCCGGGGATGTGATCCTCGATATCAGCTGGCAGTCCAGGAAAAAAGGGAAGAAGGATCTCCAGGGCATGCTCAAGGCCAATATCAGAATAGGAAGCAATGTCATCCCTGTCTCATGCGATATCCTCTCGGAAAAAGCAATCCTGACAGGCGTCATACCCGGCATCCGGCTTTCTCTGCTCATCCAGGAGCTTTGCGGCATCGATGCCATGAGGAGCCTTGCAATGCCTGTGGGCATTCATGCCCTGGAGCTGTCGGACCTTCAACTCAGCATCACTTTGGAGGACGGATCATTGTCTTTAAGCGGCAAATGCCAGAATGGCGATGCAGAAATTATGATCGCCCCATCCGGTGAAGTGTGCGATTTCCTGATGGCGATAAGGCCGGAGGCCTCCTGGAAGCTCTCCCGGATCTATGAGGGCGTATCCGGCCCAGACAATCTCTCACTCTCCGATGCATTGCTGGTCATATCCTCTTCCGATCTGCCTTATCCTTCTGGGGGAAGGCTTTCCCTGAATCTGATGAAATCGGTGAAAAAGAGCTTCCTCATAGCCAAAGGATTGAATCTGATCTCCAGCATCAGTCCCTCCCAGATCAATCTGGATAAAGTCCTGGGGCTGAAAAATCCCGTGGATCTCTTCGGAAAGATGGGGGAGAAGTGGTATGATCTGGAATTCCAGATAAATCTGGAGGGAAGCTTCCCTCTCAATAAAAATCAAACAATGTCCGACATCACCGTTCATATTCGCCCCTTCCAGAATGAGATCTGCATCTTAAAGGGAGTGATTGAGGCCGCTGCCGGAGATGCCCGTCTCAAATTTCCAGGGATCATGACGCTGGCAGGAGACAGCTACCGGTTCAGGAGCAGCGGGGTGCTGGAATGGCCTGAGCCATTTAATATAAAAGAGACAAAAATCCTTAATCTCGTTTTGAGCCTGGATATTGACTTCAAAACCGGAAGCCAGAAGGCAGAGATGGCCGGGAACCTCTCTCTTGGCAGCCATGTCATACCGATTCGCATCCCTGCAGATTCGGCTGCACAGGGGATGATCCGGGCCGGAATTGATAAGGCCGATCTGGCGAGCTTCCTGCCGGCATTTTGCGATAAAGAGAAGGCCGCCACTCTGGCAGAGCGGCTTAAAAAGGAGGAATTGAATGTCGAGTTCGCCGGCGCTGAGATCGTCCTCTCCTACCAGGAGACCGCCCCGCAAGCCGGTCCGGGCAGATCCTCAAAGCCGCAGGGAGGCAAGATAATCGCAAGCGGTGCGCTGCCAGGCCGTGAATTGAAATCCAGAGAGGATGTATCCAAGAAGCCGCCGGCCAGGCCATCTCCGGTATCTGAAGGCTTCAAAAAGGGTCTGCAAATATCAGGCAGCTTATATCTGCAGGGAATGAAGGGAGAAGGCAGGCTGGATATTGCTTATGGCGACCGTCTGGAACTCTATGCATCAATGCATGAGATAGAGGTCGCAGATGTTTTCTCCTTAAAAGGCACACCGGATCTGCCGAAGCTGCATTTGCTGATCGATTCCAGGAACGAATATGCCCCCAAGGCGGAGTTGAACTGCATGGTATCGCTCCTGGGAATTGGAAAGAGCATCCAGATGCAGATGACGGAAGGGCTCTTCCAGTTTAGCATCGATGATAAGATCTTCAATGCCTTTAAATCCTCTTTGCAGGGGAAGGCCCTGGATTTCGCCTCCCCGGACAGGATTTACATTACTGCGGAGCTGAAAGAGGATTTTTATAATTATATCCGGGACAGCGCCGGCCCGCTCCTCAGGAAAGCTGCGGATGAGATAGCAGCCAGGATAAGTGACTCAGAGAAGGCAGTTGCTCAGGCAGAAGAAAAGGTGAAAGAAAGGAGCGGGGAACTGGAGCGCTACAGGCAGGAGAAAGAGAAGAAGAGGGCTGACGAGGCCAGGGAGCTGGAGAAGGCCTCTGCAGATCAGGCGGCGGCGCAAAGCAAGGTCATTTCATTGAAGGATCAGATAAATTCCATAGAAAAGAGCATCGATCAGATGGAGAGAAATCTGGACCGGAAATGGCGAGCCATAGAGAATGCCTCCTGGGAGGAGCAGCTCTGGAGGCAGATAGAATACGCCGAGGAGGCCCAGAGGGACATGCCCCTCATAACCGGGCTGTATCAGAAGATAGGGGATCTGGAAATTGAGAGCTGGAATGCTTTCCAGGATCTGGAGAAGGCCAAGCTGGCTTTGAGAAGCAGGCAGAGCATAGATCTGTCTCTACCTATTGATTCCGACCCGGAGGTTGCGGCCAAACAAATTCTCGTGGAAGCGGAGTCGAAAGGCCTGGAAAGGGCCAGAGAGGCGCATGAGATACTGCGCCGCTCCCTGGGGGCGAATCTGGATCTGGCGGGGAGGATCTCCGGATGCAGGCAGGAGGAGCTCTTGAGGATTGCGAGAGCCCGCTTCCAGGGGAATCTGTCAGCGATCAGCGGCGGCAGGGTGAACCTGATCCTGGATCTGAGCTTTGCCGCCAATCCTGTGCAGACGGTTCAAATGGACTTTGACTTTAAGGATCCCATGGCCGGGGCCAGGCATCTGGCAGGAATGCTCCTGCCCATATCTTCTTGAGGAAAATGACGATCAGATGGGAAGAAAGCCCGGCCAGTGCCGCCCTGTACTCTTAGAAAAGGAGTTGCTCCTCAGTGCAGCCACAGCCCTGATCTCTTTCTGGAAAAGAATAGGCCCGGCAAAAAGAATCTCAAGTCGGGCGAAGGCGCGTCCTGATCTCATGCCTCCTGGCCACTCTTTGCCTATTTATGCCATTCTATCCAGCCCAACTCCGCCCACTTCTCAAGCCTGCGCTCGGGGATTTTTGAGTCGTCTATCTTCACATCTGAGGGCTGGTACTTGATCTTCTTTCCATCATCCTGGTTCGTGAACTCTTTCTTAACTATGAAGTATCCCATTGTCTCTTCACCTCTGCCTTTGCCGTGAAAGCCACTTCCTTTAGGAAATGGACGAAGAGAATTAGGTGCTGGGAAAATAAATAGATATGCTATAATCCTCTCAAGTCAGACTTTAAAGTACCCGATCCTCTTTACGTCAAACAAACAAACATGTAGGCATGAGTTAGGCTTCAATTGGCCCCACGTCCTTTGGGACAATGGAAATGATCCCGCCCACGGGAAGAAGTACTCTCATCCGGAAAGTCATGTCGCAATCAGGAGCGCAATCAACACCGACATTCTCACCAGCA
>JBFYLF010000167.1:0-3369 GCA_041305505.1 Methanothrix sp.
CCTGTGACGCACAGGGGCGTGGCCTCATCTCTCACAATCGTCACAGGCCATGAGGAGCCTGGAAAAGATGCTCCACTCGATTGGAAGGCAATTGCAGGCCTCGGCGGCACTCTTGTCGTTTTAATGGGCGTCTCAAGGCTCGAGCAGAATGTTGCAGCCTTAATTGGCGCAGGAAAACCAGCGAGCACCGCGGCTGCAATGGTTGAGAGGGGAGGGTGGAAGGAGCAGAGGATGATCTCAGCAACGCTCGGGGAGATAGCTGAGAAGGCCAGGGCCAGGAAGATAGAGTCCCCTGCAATTCTTGTTGTCGGCGATGTGGTCAGATTGGCAGATCGGCTAGGCAAGAAGAGGATCGCCATTCTCAGACCTTCTGCCCAGCAGGAGGAGTCGGCTGCCCTCGCTGAGCAGTATGGCTTCTCGCCAATCATGGCTCCTGCAATCGCTCTTGAAGAAAAGCCGCTGCCTGATGATCTCTTGGACAGAATCTCAGGGGTCGAATGCGTGGCCTTTACCAGTGCCAATGGCGTCAAATTGGCATTTCGCAAGGGCGATCTTGCAGGGGCTCTTGAGAAGAAGATGATCGTTGCAATCGGCCCCAAGACCAGGCAGGCTCTGGAGGAGCGCGGCCTTCCGGGGGAGGTTCCTGAAGAGTACAGCTCGACGGGACTTGAGAGAATGCTAAAGGGAAGGTGCAAAAGCATTCTATTCCTGCGAAGCGCTCAGGGCAGCCGCTACCTATCAGAGGGACTTAGAGAGGCAGGGCTTTATGTGGACGACATAGCTCTCTATGAGACGGTTCCCTCAGGCGACCCGAGGCTTGATGAGCTGATCATGATGGCCGGGAGCATAGACATCTATGCCTTCACAAGCTCCTCGACAGCTCGATATCTCGTTAATAGGGCTAAAGATCTCGGCAGGGAGAAGGAGCTCTTTGAGGCGCTCTCTATGGGCACTGTGGCTGCCATAGGCCTTCCGACGGCAGAGGAACTCACTCGCCTTGGGATCAGGGTGGATGTGATGCCCGAGAGCTTTACATTCGAGGCCATGCTCTCGTTCCTAAAGGAGAGGATGAATTAAGATGATAATATTCTCAAAGGCTCTTGCAGACCAGGCCACCGTCTGGGAGGCTCTGCGTGTGTCTGATAGCTGCCAGAACATACCTGCAGATCTTCTGCGGTTCTCTGCCCAGACCAGGCCCGTTGTGATGTGGAATCTGACAAAAGCCTGCAACCTCTCCTGCCAGCACTGCTACATGGATGCAAGTGAGAAAGCACGCGATGAGATGACACTTGATGAGAGCGTCTCTCTTGTTGATGAGCTTGCAGACCTCCAGATTCCTATACTCATATTCACAGGAGGCGAGCCACTTTTAAGCCGGAATTTCTATGCCCTGGCCTTTCATGCCAGGGAGGTGGGGCTTCGGACAGTCATATCCACAAATGGGACCCTGATCACCCCTGTGGTTGCCAGGCTCCTGGCTGAGGCAAAGATCCAGTATGTGGGAGTGAGCCTCGACTCGGCTGATCCGAAGAAGCACGATATCTTCAGGGGGGTGGCCGGCGCTCATGCTCGCGCCCTTGAGGGCCTCAAGAACGCTCGCGACGCCGGTCTCAAGACAGGACTTCGAATCACACTTACTCGGGACAACTGGCAGGATGTTCCGGCTCTCTTGAACCTGGCGTTGCAAGAGAATATCCCAAGGTTCTGTCTCTATCACCTCGTTCCGACGGGGAGGGGGGCAGGGATTGCTGATAGGGATGTCACGCCTGAGCAGCGGCGAAGCGTCATCCGTCTGCTTGCACAGGCAGCGGAGGAGCTGAAGGATGAGAATATCGAGATTTTGACCACAGATTCGCCTATGGACGGAGCCTTCTTGATGGAGATCTTGAAGGATGATCCCAGGCGTGAGAATGTTCGAAAGCTTCTAACCAATGCAGGAGGCTGCTCCACAGGGGTAAAGGTCGCAAACATCAATCACAGAGGCGATGTCCACCCCTGCCACTTCATGCCCCAGGTGGTCGTGGGCAATGTGCGTGAGCGCTCTTTCAGGGACATCTGGATAGACAATCCATCGCACGAGCTGCTGGCCCTGAGAGATGCCAAGTCTCATCTAAAAGGTGCCTGCGGAAAGTGCGACTACCTGGAGCTATGTGGAGGATGCAGGCAAAAGGCCTATTACTACAATGGCGACCTGCTGGCTGAGGACCCGACCTGCATACTCGAGCAGAAGAGCCGCTAGATATTTTGTCCTTTTTCGCGCAAAGGCTTCTATTTTTCCCATCGCTCCCAGTTTTGCATATCGATAATTGACATAATAGAGCTGAAAATTGCCCGTCATATGCCGAAAGATTAATAAGCCATTAATAACTATTACTGTTTGGAGTGAATGGGAATGACACACCACGAAGAGAAGAAAGAGAAGACGGACGAGAAGGCAGCAAAGGTTGAACCGATCAAGCCAGGCGATAAGAGGGGCGGCAAGAAAAAGAGCCTGCTCGACACCTGCCAGTGAGATTGGGGAAATTCAATCTCGCTATCATTTTTTGATCTAAAATTGCATATATAATAGGGTTTCTTATTCGCTCCTAATGCCAGGATTCATAAAGACGATGCTGAATCCTTGCCCTCCGGGGAGAGCTTTAGGATATTGCTACCACCAGATGCCTCCGGAGCTTATGTGCTCAATTAAAGATCCTGTAGAGACTTCAAGCGTTTCTTTTAAAATTCAAATCGATCAGCCACCGACTTTGCCGCGTATGCCACCAGCACCGCAAAGAGGGCATAAGACAGGGGCAGCCAGAAGGGCATGCCCATGGCATCAGGCCGGGCATAAGACCAGGCCCCTGCTGCTACGGGCAGCGCCTCGCATACTGGTCCCAGTACTGCTCCCGCGGCCATGAGAATAAGAGCTGTGCCCCGCTCTGCCCTGGGAACGACCAGTATAATCGCAGCGGCCAGGAGCAGGGCTGCAGCTATGATGAGCGGGAGACTATGGCTAAGCAAGAGGAAGAGCGCTATCTCCAGGCCGATGCCCACCAGGCAGAAGGAAAGAGCGCCTCGTTCCGGCGAAGGAACCATTCCCAGAAGACTTCTTGCGATCAACCACAGGGCAGTGGGAAAGCATGCCCAGATGACAAGGAGCCAGGGTGGAATTAGGAGCAGGCCTCCTGTCTCGGCATAGCTCCATAAACCTCCAGCTACACAGGCCGCTTCGGTCAGCGGCCCTATAAGGGCTCCGGCTGCAGCAATAGCTAGCCCTGAAGGGCCCAGTCGGGCCGCCAGCGCCAGGGGGGCGGGCAGGAGGAGAAGCGCCAGAAGATAGGGCTGCCTCCAGAAGAAGACTATAGCTGAGACGGCGTAGACGACCAG
>JBFYLF010000168.1:0-4540 GCA_041305505.1 Methanothrix sp.
GAATATGCGGAGAACGCAAAGTGGGGTGCAGGGAGTGTCTCACTGCTCCAACCTGCCCGAGCACGTGGCTGCCAGGCAGGCCGAATCTGCTGAGAAGGCGCTGGCGCAGGCGGGCTTTTCTGCTCAAATACATTGTGAGGCTTTGCGCCTGCCATCTCTTGGAAGCGGCATCACACTCTGGTCCGGATACAAGGGGGCAAGCTCTCTTGGCGAGAGGGGCGTTCCCGCAGAAAAAGTGGGCCGAAGAGCGGCAGAGGATCTGATCTTAGAGCTAAAATCTCCTGGCGCAGTGGACGCGCATCTGGCCGACCAGCTCATTCCCTATCTGGCCCTAGCCGGGGGAAGCTTCACCGTGCGAGAGATCTCCTTGCACGCCAGGACCAACATCTGGACGGCCGCGCATTTCCTTGATCGGAGAATTGAGATCAAAGAGGAGAAGGGGCTCTTTAGGATTGAGGGTTTTCTGCAAGATTAAAAACAATTTGATGTCCGATTTGTTGACCTCTGCCTCTTTCTCAATGAAAGGTTTCTTTGATGATCTGCTGGGCTCTCCTTTGTGAGACCTTGACATCCTGTGCAATCTCTTTTGTGGCTACTTGATAGGCGAAATAATTTCAGGACTCCACAGACATGCTAACCTAATATTTATATCAGTTGAGCGCGACGTGAAAGTAATCATGGCAAAGGGCTTTTGCATAATTGCAGATCAGTAAAGCTCTGCTAAGAGCTTGATATCTAAAAAGCAGGTGCAAGAAATACATGACTGAAGGAGAAAGCGTCAGGCTGAAGGTTTCCGAGGCAAATCAGGGCGATGTAGGAAAAGGCATAGTTCGGATTGGCGAGGATTTCCTGGAGAAAATAGGCGCACGTCCCTTAGATGTAGTGGCTGTCAGTGCCTATTCCCAGGATCTTGGGATAGACATGATCCGGATGGACGGCCTGATCAGATCCAACGCCGGAACGAGCATAGGCCAGTTTGTTGAGGTCAAGAAGGCGGTCTGGAATGAGGCCAAGCATGTAACATTGGCTCCTGTAACGCAAGGGATGCAGATCTTTGCTCCTGGGGACGTCCTCACAAAGGTCTTCAATGGCCGGCCGCTGACAAAAGGAGATATCATCTCCACAACCAGCGTCCGAAAGCCGCCCACAGACTCCATGGGCCGGGAGACCATGTTCGAGGAGATATTCCGCGGCTTTTTAGGGGCTCAAGCCTTTGGTCTGGGCGAGATCAAGCTGAGAGTGATATCCACGAGCCCAGGCGGAATTGTCAAGATCACGGAAGGAACCGACATTGAGCTCTTGCCTCAGGCTGTAGAGACGCCGCAGCGCTCTGTGCCCTCGGTAGTCTATGAAGACGTTGGCGGCTTGAAGCCGGTAATAACCAAGGTCAGGGAGATGATTGAGCTTCCCCTCAAACATCCTGAGCTCTTTGACCGCCTGGGGATTGATCCGCCCAAAGGCGTTCTCCTGCATGGGCCGCCCGGCACAGGAAAGACAATGCTTGCCAAAGCCGTGGCCAATGAGAGTGACGCTTATTTCATAAGCATCAACGGCCCTGAGATAATGTCCAAGTACTATGGTGAGAGCGAGAAGGCGCTGCGAGATCTGTTCGAAGAGGCGGAAAAGAACACCCCCGCCATAATCTTCCTAGACGAGCTGGACTCCATTGCACCCAAGCGCGGTGACGTTACCGGCGAGGTGGAAAGGCGCGTTGTGGCTCAGCTCTTATCGCTCATGGACGGGCTGAAGGAGAGAAAGAACGTAATAGTAATTGGCTCTACCAATCGGCCCGAGGCGCTGGATATGGCCCTTCGCCGTCCTGGCAGGTTCGACCGGGAGATTGAGCTCGGAGTTCCTGATATGGAAGGGCGCATGGAGATCTTCCAGATTCACACCCGCGGCATGCCCTTGCACGAGGATGTGGTCCTGGAGGACTTTGCCAAGAGAACCTACGGCTTCGTGGGTGCGGATATCTCCGCTGTGGGCCGGGAAGCGGCCATGAATGCTCTGCGCCGCATCCTTCCTGAGATTGATCTGGAAGAGACCACCATTCCCAAAGAGATACTGGACCGGCTCATTGTGCAGAAGGACGACTTTGAGGCAGCCATGCGAGAGGTCTCTCCTTCCGCCATGCGGGAGATTCTAGTTGAAGTTCCCAATGTCAGTTGGGAGGACATTGGCGGCCTGGAGGATGTCAAGCAGCTTCTTGTGGAGGCTGTGGAGTGGCCGCTACGAAACGCAGAGAGTTTCCGCCGCCTGGGGATAGAGGCACCGAAGGGAATTTTGCTCTACGGGCCGCCGGGCACCGGCAAGACTATGCTTGCCAAGGCTGTGGCCAATGAGAGCGAAGCCAACTTCATCACCGTCAAAGGATCTGCGCTTCTCTCCAAGTGGTACGGGGAGAGCGAGAAGAGGGTGGAAGAGATCTTCAGAAAAGCAAGGCAAGTGGCGCCGTCCATTATCTTCCTGGATGAACTGGATGCGCTGGTGCCCATGCGTGGCGGCGGAGGTGCAGGAGAGCCTCATGTCACGGAGCGCGTTGTAAACCAGCTCTTAAGTGAGATGGACGGCCTGGAGGAGCTAAGAGGAGTAGTGGTAATAGGAGCCACCAACCGACCGGATATCATCGATCCGGCGCTATTGCGGCCAGGACGCTTTGATGAGCTGATTTTAGCCCCTGTGCCGGACAAGGAGTCTCGCAGCAAGATCTTCCAGGTGCATCTGAATAAAGCGCCTCTGTCTGAAGATATCAAAATTGACGAGCTGATCGATCTCACGGACCAGTACACAGGAGCCGATATCGCCGCGGTAGTGCGCAAAGCCGGGCGCCTGGCTCTGCGAGAGGATATGGCGGCAGAGAAGATCGGCCAGAAGCATTTCCTGGCAGCTTTGCAGGAGATCGGGCCCTCGGTCACTGCCGATACCATGAAGTACTATTCCAAGATAGGAAAGGAGCTACGCAAGAAAGCCTCCCGAGAGGTGGAGCGCGGGGAGATGTACGCCTGAGGGCGCACAAATCTCCGGCAATTAATTTATTTTTTTGAGATACATTTTTATTGAGCATTGAATAAGTGCAAATCCATGACGCCTGAAGAGGAAGCACGCCAGAAGATCGATGAACTTCTGACACAGGCAGGATGGATGATCCAGGACTATCATGATCTGAACCTGGGGGCAGCTCTTGGCGTCGTGGTCCGTGAATTTCCACTGAAATCTGGCTATGCGGATTATCTTCTATTTATCGATCGTCTGGCAGTGGGAGCCATTGAGGCAAAGCCCGAAGGCACCACTTTGATCGGC
This sequence comes from Methanothrix sp., assembly GCA_041305505.1. Lineage (GTDB taxonomy): Archaea > Halobacteriota > Methanosarcinia > Methanotrichales > Methanotrichaceae > Methanothrix. The sequence goes on from JBFYLF010000168.1 coordinate 3,301, forward strand.
GTGGAGGAGCAGACTGGTGGCTACCTTTGCGGGCTTCCTGAGGAGATTCCACACATAGACTATCCACTTCCGTTCGGATACGAGAGCACAGGCAGTGAGACCTTCTTCGTAGATATGAGAGACCCAAATCCCCGCTCCCGCCGGGCCTTTGCTTTTCACAAGCCGCAAACACTGAAAGGTTGGCTGGATCAGGGAGATACGCTGAGAGCAAGGCTTATGCAATTGCCCGCTCTGGCAAGGGGAAACCTGAGAGATTGCCAATCGGAGGCCATAGCCAACCTGGAGCAGTCCTTTGCAAATGCCAAGCAGAGAAGCCTCATCCAGATGGCAACAGGAAGCGGTAAGACCTTTGCTGCCGTGAGCTTCATCTATCGGCTGATCAAATTCGGCAACGCCAGGCGGGTGCTTTTCCTGGTGGACAGAAGAACGCTGGGCGAGCAGGCTCTGACTGAGTTCAAGCAGTACGTAACTCCGGACGACGGCCGCAAGTTCACCGAGCTATACAATGTGCAGCATCTCACCTCCAATAACCTGGACCCGGTTTGCAGGGTTTGTATTACTACTATTCAGAGGCTTTACTCCATGCTTCGGGGCGATGCAGAGCTTGATACTGAGATCGAGGAGCAGTCGCTCTTTGATGTACCGCCCATTGAAGGTCAGCCGCTGGATATCGCTTATAATCCACAGATTCCTGTAGAGACCTTCGATTTTGTGATCACGGATGAGTGTCACAGATCCATCTACAACCTCTGGCGGCAGGTGCTGGAGTACTTTGACGCCTTCCTGGTGGGAATGACGGCCACGCCCTCCAAACAGACCCTTGGCTTCTTCAATCAGAATCTTGTGATGGAGTACAACCACGAAAGAGCTGTGGCCGACGGGGTTAACGTGGGCTACGAGGTTTTACATCGACATCCGGGACAAGCTGACAAGAGAGAAGCGCTGGGAGATGCTGGACGAGGATCTGGAATACTCGCCTCGCCAGCTTGACAGAAATGTGGTGGCCACCGACCAGATCAGAACAGTCATCCGGACCTTCAAGGAGAAGCTGCCTGAGATCTTTCCGGAAAGAGCCGTCGTTCCCAAGACTCTCATCTTTGCCAAGGACGATTCTCATGCCGAGGATATCGTCAGGATAGTGCGAGAGGAATTTTGCAAGGGAAACGATTTCTGCAAGAAGATAACTTACAGAACTCAAGAGAAAGCCAGCACCTTGATCGCCAATTTTAGAAACTCGCCC
>JBFYLF010000169.1:0-3345 GCA_041305505.1 Methanothrix sp.
GACGTGCTCTGCATTGAAGACTGTGGTCTTGCCCCGAGCCAGTGCCCCCATCACTGCAATGGTCGGAACCAGGTCCGGGGTTTTGCCAGCGTCCACGTCCACTCCCTGCAGATCGCCTCCTTTGACACTCAAGTCTCCGCTCTCCCTGTCCCAGGATACCTCTGCCCCCATGCGGCCCAATATATCGATGATTGCCGAATCTCCCTGCCGCGAGGGCAAGACTCCTTTCACCGTAACCTCGCAGCCGGTCACGGCAGCCGCAGCCATTGGGTATGATGCGGATGAGAAGTCTCCGGGAATTGTGTATCCATTCAATCCAAAGCTCTGACCCCCAGGCACCAGGAACTCCTGAGCCCCGGCCTCAATCCTTATCCCGGCATCATTCAGCATGTCCAATGTGATCTCGGCATATGGCCTTGACTTGAGCTCTCCCTCGATTTCTATTCTTGTATCCTCTTTTAATAGCGGTGCGGCTATTAGAAGGGCTGAGAGGAACTGGGAGCTGACCCCTCCGTTCAATCGGGCTGTGCCGCCTCTCATCCGTCCCCGCACAACCAATGGGGCTTTGCCGTTGTTTCTGATCGAGAAGGCCTGGGCCCCGAGATCGCTAAGGCTGCTCAGGAGCGGGCCGTTGGGCCGGGTGCGGATGGAGGCATCTCCTGTCAGAACCGCCCCTTCTGTGAGTGCTGCAACAGCCGAACAGAAGCGCAGCGTGGTCCCGGAGTTCTGAACATTGATCACATCCTCCGGGGTCTGTGGTCTGTCTGATACTCCTTTGACTCTTATCTCCCTTTCGAATTCGATCTCGGCTCCAAAGGCTTGGCTGGCGGATATGGTTGCCCTGGTATCAGCAGAGATGAGTGGGCGCTTGATGATTCCGCCTGGACCCAAGGATGTTATCAGAATTGCGCGGTGGGTATAGCTCTTAGATGGCGGGGCATACACCTCGCCTGAGAGGAGAGAGCGCTGGACTCGGGCGATCATGATCGAAGAAAAGGCTGTGGAAGTATAAGAAGTGAGTGCCATGATATGACTTGACACGGCAGTAAGGATTGTCAGCAATTGACGGAAAAGCAATGGCCGGGAGGTGGACCTTGGCCAGCGTTTTCCGATCCAATTGCCGATGGAAAGGAGCCCCCACTCCTCTATCCCGGCTGCCGTTGCTATTACGGCATTCAACGTATTACGACACTAGTCGAATATAAACCTTTCGCCAATATTCAAGGCGGGCAGCCATTGGCAGTCGATTCAAGCTCCCTTATCTTTTCCGGATTCAAGAAGCATCAATCGATTTATGGCGCTCACAAGCGCTTCCACCGATGCCATGACTATATCCTCTCGGGCTGATCGGGCTGCTACCTTACGCCCCTGGTCGTCCTCTACGCCGATCACAACCTCCGCCAGGGCGTCTGCTCCGCCGGATATGGCCTCGATTCTGAAGTCGGAGAGGTGAATGGATGTGTCGCTGTCCAGGAGGCCCTGCACCGCATTTACGGCTGCATCCACCGGTCCCACTCCGGTGTGGGCCAGGACCCTCTCCCTTCCCCGTACCAGAGCCCTTACCGTCGCCGTGGGAGTGATTATGTTTCCGGTCATGACAGAGACCTCTTTGAGCACAACGGCCTGGCTTCCTCTGGCCACCTCTCCTATTACCACATCGGCTATGGTCTGAAGATCGACATTGGCGACCTGTTTTCCCTTGTCGCCCAGCTCCTTGACCCTCTCCAGTATCTCCTGGAGCTGCTCATCTGTGGGCCGGTAGCCCGCTTCCTCCAGCACCTTGGCCACGGCATGCTTTCCGGTGTGCTTGCCCAAAACGATGCGCCTTTTGTGGCCGACCATCTCAGGAGTCATGATTCCCGGCTCGAATGTCTTGCTGTTCTCGATAACGCCGTGGCTGTGAATGCCGCTCTCATGGGAGAAGGCGTTCTCGCCGACAATCGGAGCCGTCAAGGATATCTTAACCTCGGTGAGCCTCTCTACCAGCCGTGCAGTCTCGACCAGGTATTCGGTCTTGATGCTGGTCTTGGCGCCGTAGATGGAGTGAAGGCTCATCACGGTCTCTGCCAGGTTGGCGTTGCCCGCCCTCTCTCCAAGGCCGTTCACGCAGACCTGGACCTCCCTTGCCCCCGCCTCCACAGCCGCAAGGCTGTTTGCCACGGCCAGTCCGAAATCGTTGTGGCAGTGGACATCCACAACCATATGCACATCATCGCAGATATCCTTGACAAAGCTGTAGAAGGCTGAAGGCACTGCCACTCCAACAGTATCCGGGATGTTTATGATATCGCAGTGCACTTCCTCAACAGCCCTGAAGATCCTGTGCAGGAACTCGGGCGATGTGCGGGTGGCATCCATTGCAGAGAAGAGACAGGTACGTCCATGGTCTTTGACGAATTGGACAGTATCCACGGCCCCGGCCACGATCTCGTCATGGCTCTTCTTAATTGTATGAGCTATCTGGATGTCGGAGGTCGGAACAAAGACATGAACCATGCCTACATCTGCGTCGATACATGCCTGCGCATCTTTTCTCACGATTCTGGAGAGGCCGCAGACCTGGGCCTGAAGGCCGCTTCTGGCGATCTCCCGGACGCTTTCAAACTCGCCTTTGGAGGATACTGGAAATCCTGCCTCGATGACGTTTACTCCGAGTTTGTCAAGCTGCCTGGCGATCCTGAGCTTCTCCTCCTGTGTCAGTGATACGCCGGGAGTCTGCTCGCCATCTCTAAGTGTTGTGTCAAAAATGCGGACTCTTTCATTAGCAAGCGAACGAACGTCGTAGAAGACGATTCCCCACAGAGGTTTCGTGTGTCATGTCCTAGGCCATACCCTGCCAGGCTATTAAACCTTTTCATCTCTCATTCCGTTATAATTTTATTTTCATCATTTGATAGAATTAAATTTATAAAAAGCTAAATAGAAATTAAGGGATTCTGGACAGAAGGATACCCCCTTTGAATCCTCCTGCCCAGGCGGTAAGGACAAGTCCCCACTCTCCTGCCCGCCAAGAGATCGGATTATCGCCCAGGCTAATAACCCTTTTTTTCATGTAGAGGTTATGTGGATCTGATCTAGGTCATTTCTAAGCAAACAAAAGGGCTTGAAGTTGCCCTGACTTCAATGCCTATCGACCTTCGATTGAGAATGCTTCTCAAGGCTGACCCAGGGATCATCCAGCATCGAGCAGGGATTGATCTTTCAAGCGAATGGTTTTTCTACTCTTGAACAAAAAAAGGATTGTATGGGTAGCATGGCTGAGGGAATTAAATTTACTATTTTTCTGGCATCGATTGTAGTTCTTCTTTTGGCCTTCAATTCAAGTTCACTTACCGACCTCGATTA
>JBFYLF010000170.1:0-3337 GCA_041305505.1 Methanothrix sp.
GCCTTAAACGATAGGTCCAGGCCTCGCGGCAGTATGAGGCTGAATACCTGCTTTCCCGTCCAGTAGGGCTTGCCGTCCGCTACACCCTCGGGCTTCGGCAGCTCAGAAATATTGAACTTCTTGAGTAGCTCCATGACACCACGCCGATCGATGGGCTTTCTGCCATGAGTAAGCAGAAATGAGCCAGTCACATAGTCGTGTATGCCGCCGATGATAGGACCGCCAAACCTGGGCGAGAGAATGTTCTCCTGCACGCGCATGAGGATCTCTGCCTCGGCACGCGCTTCCTCTGTTTGAGGCACGTGCATGTTCATCTCATCCCCGTCGAAGTCAGCGTTGTAGGGTGGGCAGACCGCTGGATTGAGCCGGAAGGTCTTGTAGGGCATGACCTTGACGCGATGGGACATTATGGACATTCTATGCAAGGAAGGCTGGCGGTTGAAGAGGACGATATCGCCGTCAGCAAGCTGTTTGTCTATCTTCCAACCTATGTCGATCTGTTCGGCTACCTCCTCGCAATTCTTTTCTGTGACCTTGACACGCCTCTGGTCGGGCCGGGTGGCATAATTGACGCCCGGATGTCGTTCCGGTCCTCGCCGCACAAATGTCTTCACAATTTCCATGTTTCGAGCGTTGGCAATCATGGGAACGGACAGCTCCATGGCTATCTCCATGGGCACGCCGACCTCACCAATGCTGAGATTTGGGTCAGGAGAGATGACCGTCCTGGCGCTGAAGTTGACACGTTTCCCGGATAGTGATCCCCTGAAACGTCCTTCTTTGCCTTTCAGCCTCTGAGAGAGCGTTTTTAGGGGCCGGCCGCTGCGATGACGGGCAGGAGGTACGCCGGAAACAGTGTTGTCCAGGAATGTAGTAACATGATACTGCAAGAGCTCCCACAGATCCTCAATGATCAGTTGGGGTGCACCTGCCTCACGGTTCTCCTGGAAGCGCTGGTTGATCCTGATGATGTCCACCAGCTTATGCGTGAGATCATCTTCGCTCCTCTGTCCCGACTCAAGAGTGATGGAGGGGCGCATGGTAACTGGCGGGACCGGCAGCACAGTCAGTATAATCCATTCCGGGCGCGCCGTAGCTGGATTCATGCCCATGACGGCAATATCTTCATCAGGGATCTTTTCGAATCTGTCACGAATGTCTGATGCGGTGAGCTTGTGGCCATCTTCGACGTAAGAGAGGGGGCGCTCGAACTTGATCTCCTTCTGGGGTGCTCCACAATAGGGGCAAGTCTTGTTCTTGCGTGCCTCTGAGAAGACTTTATTGACTGTGTCGTCAGTCATCTGCCCCAGCCGCTCCAGTTCCTGAATTTGTCCCAGGTACATCTTCTTCTCATTTTCCTTGAGCATAAGACGCGAGCAGTCTTTGCAGATGCCCCTCAGCACCTTTCGGATCAATTTCGCAAAGCCCACATGAATTACAGGAGCAATTAAGTCGATATGGCCAAAGTGACCGGGACACTCTCCGGGCCGACCGCCGCAGGATCGACAGCGCAGCCCTGGATCGATTACACCAAGCCGAGGGTCCATGAGACCCATTTCAATAGGAAAACCATCGTCGTCGTATGTATCTGCGGTAATGATCTTTACTACGCTCATCTTGCGAAACTCTTGTGGCGAGATGAGGCCGAAGCGGATCTTGCCAATTCTCTTGGGGACCGTCATATTTCCACCTAAACCGCGTCTTCCAGGATTAGTCGCGGTGCTACACCTAATGATTTGATCTCGTCGAGCAGTAGCTTGAAGGCATAGCTCATCTCCACTGGGTAGATCTCCGTATCCGCACCGCAGGTCGGGCAGAAGTCCGCATTTCTGCGCCTATCATGGATAGCGATCATGCCGCAGTGGCTGCAAACAAGCTCAGTCACTTTATCCGACTCATCAACCAGACGTTCCTTGAGAGCAAGAGCTGCGCCATGAGCTATGAGCACATCTCTCTCCATCTCACCAAACCGCAAGCCTCCCTCGCGAGCACGACCTTCTGTAGGTTGGCGAGTCAAGACCTGCACGGGGCCCCTGGACCTGGCATGCATCTTGCCAGTGACCATGTGATAGAGCTTCTGATAGAGAATTACACCCACGAAGAGGTCTGCCATGATTTGCAGACCAGTGGCTCCATTGTAGAGTATTTCGCGACCTGTATGTGAGAAGCCGAACTTTTTCAAAGCGCCGCGCAAATCCGGTTCGTTCTCGCCCAAAAAGGCGGTTGCATCAACGAATCTGCCCTCTAGAGATCCGACCTTTCCACCGATCATCTCCAGGACGTGGCCCACTGTCATTCGAGAGGGGATCGCATGAGGATTCAGCAGCAGGTCGGGCACTATGCCTGATTCCGTGAATGGCATATCTTCCTGGGGCACAATCAATCCGATTACACCTTTTTGTCCGTGCCGGGAGGCGAATTTGTCGCCCAATTCCGGAATGCGCTGGTCTCGGCTCTTGACCTTGGCCAGGCGGTTGCCGTTGGAGGATTCGGTGAGGATGACCATATCCACCACACCCCTCTCATTGGAACGCATGGTCACGGAGGTCTCTCGCCTCTGCTGGGGCGTCAGGCCGAACTCGGACGGCTCTTCCAGGAATCGAGGTGGACTGGTTTTGCCGATGAGAACATCATTGGGGCCCACATAGGCATTGGGGTTGACAAGCCCGTCGGAATCTAATTGATCGTAAGCCTCACTGCCTCGTGCACCTCGAACCTCTACATCAGGGATCTCGAACTTGTCCTCCTGGCCGCCAGGATATTTTCGCTCCTCTGCTTCGGAGACGCGGAAGAAGTGGCTTCTAGCGAGGCCTCGCTGAATGGAGCCGCGGTTCATAACCAACGCATCTTCAATGTTATATCCTTCATAGGCCAGGACCGCTACCACGAAATTTTGTCCGGCCGGCCTCTCCTCAAAGCCTATGGCACCTGAGGTCTTGGTCCTGACTATGCCTCTTTGCGGACTATTTAGATAATGGCCGCGTGTATCCGGTCGCAGCCTCATATTGGCGGTGGACATTCCCAGGCATTGCTTAACCATTCCTGCGCCCATGGTGTTCCTGGGGCTGGCATTATGTTCTGGATAGGGCACAAGGCCTGCTGCGATGCCCAAAATCAGTGAAGGGTCCAGCTCCAGATGGGTGTGATCGAGATTGATGTCTTCTTCCCAGATGGCAATGAGGGTGTTCTCTTCTTCCTCAGCATCCAGATACTCCACCAGGCCGGATGACACAAGATCGGCAAAGGTCATCTCGCCGTTCTTTATTTTGGTTACATGCTCTTCAGTTACCAGCGCTTTTCCGTTTTCCACAACAATGAGCGGCCTTCTGGCTCGACC
>JBFYLF010000171.1:0-3303 GCA_041305505.1 Methanothrix sp.
GTCTTGATGAGGGCCTTGAGCTTCTCTTGCAGATCCTCGATGAACTCATTGATCTTATATTCGTAGACAATGGTCCTATCGACCAGAGGATGGTTGTAGTCAACGCTCACCTTTCGTCCGATTATTCTGGTGACGGTTCCAACCTTATTCTCAACGCCTACGCGCATGCCTGGGACTGGCTTTTTATCCTTAAACCTGTTTATGGGGACGATCTCGACTTTCTTAGGGTCCCGCAGTCCGAAGGCACCCTCGGGTGGTATCTCCACCTTGCCACTGTAACCGACCTCTTTTCCGATAATGTCTTCTTCTAAGCCCTTCACGAGCTGGCCTGCGCCAATTACTATGAGGTGCGGCCCATACTGGCCCTCTTCATCAAATATTCCCTTTTCCGTGGCAACGTCCTTATCCGTGGCAGCAATTACCTGCCCGTCAACGCTCTCTGTGTAATCAATTCTGATGAAATCGCCATTTTTCACTGTCATCTTTTACTCCATCCTAAGCTTTAAGTGAACCTCATCTAATCCGGGGCAAGACATGCCTTAAACCTGATTTATACTTTCGCATTCGTTTAGATCAAGTATTCTGCGATTCTGTCGGTGAGGGGCTGCTCACAATAGAGGCAGCGCAGCAAGACCGGATTCTTCGTCTTGACAAGCATCCGGGATTTTATGGGCTCTAGGGTATTGGAGATGCAGTTGGGATTCTGGCAGCGCACCACGCCCACTATCTCGTCTGGCAGATCGACAGTTCGTTTTTCAATGACTTTGCCGTCCCGTATGATGTTGATAGATGCGGCCGGGGCAATCAGAGCGATCCTGTTCACCTCTTCCTCGAGCAGCTCGCGGTCCTCCACCTTGACGATGTCTTTTTTGCCGAGTTTCCTGCTTTCAACGTTCATAACCACGGAGACTGTGGCGTCTGTGGTTCCGGCTATTCCAAGGATCTTGAGAACATTTAGCGCCTGGCCTCCGGCAATGTGGTCAATAACCGTTCCATTGTTGATGGGCTTGACCCGCAGTCCCTTCGGCACATCTTTAATCTCGGACATTTTAGATACCCCCGCCAATAAGCATCTTGAGAAGAGCCATGCGAACAGGAACGCCATAAAAGGACTGCTGGAAGTAGCGAGCATGCGGCGTCTCATCCACAGAGGGGGCAATCTCATCGACCCGCGGCAAAGGATGCATGACAATGAGGCCCTCTCTTGCTCCGGCCATGAACTCGGGCGTAATCCTATAGCAACTGGCCACTTTATTGTACTCTACCGGGTCAGGGAACCTCTCGCGCTGAATGCGGGTCATGTAAAGCACATCCACGTTGTTGATCACATCTCCCAGGTCATAGGTCTCGCGAACGCGGGTCCCCTTGCTGGAGAGGTCCGCCTTTATGGGATCAGGCATTCTCAGGCTGGCAGGAGAGACCAGAGTAATATCGGCTCCAAAGAGAGAGAGCGCATAAGCCAGAGAGTGAACAGTGCGGCCATATTTCAGATCGCCTACAAGAGCAATGCTCAGATTCTCCAGATGGCTCTCTTTCTTGATGGTGTAAAGGTCCAGAAGTGTCTGGGTGGGATGATGCCCGGCTCCATCGCCTGCGTTTAGCACGGGCACAGGTGAGAACTGGGAGGCAAGGCGTGCCGACCCCTCTTTGGGGTGGCGTATCACCAGAGCCTCTGCATAGCCGCCAATGACCCTCACTGTGTCCGCCAGCGACTCGCCCTTGGAGATGGAGGACCCCTCCGCGGGCCCCAGGTTGATGACGCTTCCGCCCAACCTTTTCATGGCAGTCTCAAATGACATGCGCGTTCTAGTGGAGGGCTCAAAGAATAGCAGAGCCAGGATTTTGCCTGCCATCATATCGCTCTTCTGTCCTCGCGCATAAGGCTCCAGGGATGCGGCCAGATCGAGTACGGAGTCGATCTCTTCTCTGGAGAACTCTCGCATGGTGAGCACATGTCTCTTCATGAACATGCCTTACCATCTCAATTTCTGAGATAATAATCCTTCCACAGGACCATGGAGAGGCAGAAAGTTGTAGGAGATCCATTCAGCGAATAACCACCTAACTACTGCGAGAGTCTCTCCTTTTCCTCTTCTGCGAGCATTATGCAATAGTTGTATAAGAGCGGACACAAGAAAGAGTTGGAACTATTAGGATTTCATAAATGATGCCCGATTTCAAGACCGTTTAGACTACAGTTACGAGGTTAGACCTATGAAGAACGCAGATATGTCTTCATCACAACAGTATTCGCCGACAATGACCGAGGATTACAGCCGGATCTCAGATACAGCCCGCGCCGTGAATGCAGAGGTGCTGCCCAGGATGGCCTCTTATATCAAGAGCATCTCGCCGCAGATCGCGGCCTTGAGCGCGGACGAGGCCTTTGTGATCGCTGATTATGGAGCCGCAGACGGCGTGAATTCCAGCGAGTTGTTTGAAGAGGTCATCCGTCTGATTCACGAGGTGAATGCTACCCTGGCCATCAAGTTAGTCTATATTGATCTGGCGGATCCGGCAAATTTTCTGGCGTTCTGGGCATCATCGGTATTAGCAAAGTTAGAGCACGTAGAGGGCCAGTACATCCAGCGGTCTTTTTATGAACCATTTCCTGAGATAAGAGGCAGACTTCAGATCGGTTTTTCCTCAACTGCATTGCACTGGATGAATGCCGAGACGGTTGAACCGGATTATTTTCGCCATCCTCTCTGCATACAGCCCAACCAGCTCCAAGATGGGCAGCGCAGAAAATTTGCGGAAAAGTGGAAAGATGATTTTCGGACGTTTCTGCAAGAATGCTCGACATCGCTGGTCAAGGGAGGTGCCCTGTTTCTTGCCAACCTTGCCAATCTGGGAGAAGACCGCTGGCCGGCATCGCCCGGATACAACAACCTCTGGGACATTTGCCAGGAATTGTATGTGGAGAAGAAGCTTTCCAAGGCAGAGCTAGAGGCCATTTTTATTCCTGATTACTTTGCGACACCTCATGAAATGTCAGCTTTGCTGGATGAAGACGATCTCAGGAATTGTTTTGCCGTCAATGCCGTTGATCCCTTGACAGTGCCGTGCGCCTATTTCTCCAAGGCGCCGGACAGTCTGGAGGACCCAGAGGAGCGGTCCACGCTTGCCGTTACCCTGGCTCGTGTGGTCAGGGCCTGGAGTGAATCGTCGATGCGGATAGGACTATGCCGAGATGACAAAGAGCTTATTGATGAAATTTATAGACGGCTGCAAGAAAAGTTCTATGAGAAACCGGAAGGTTTGCCATATCAATATTGCCATTTAAAAAATTCTTAAATTTAT
>JBFYLF010000172.1:0-9031 GCA_041305505.1 Methanothrix sp.
TGAGAACACCGAGTACGACAAGATGACCATCCAGACCGTTGATGCAACCAGCATCAGCATGAACAATGAGGACAACGACATCACACTCAGCAAGAACAAAGAGATCTCCGTGATGCCCGGTGTGAGCATCAAGACCGCCGATTCAGATGACCTCAGGTACTACATATACAAGGAGATCACTGAGCCCGGAACATATGAGATTAGGGGATCTGTTGCAACTGGAGATGCAACCTGGACTGCTGATGAGTTCGCAGGCTTCTATTATGATCTTGATGACAACCTCAAGACCGAACAACTGGCTGCTGTGGTTACAGATGGCAAGCTCGCTGAAGACGGTGGCGTAACATACACCACTACCGCTATGGCGGATGACTTCGAGTTCGAGGAATGGGGCCAGTACAACGTCATTGGCTTCCAGGCCGAGAAGTACTTCGCTGGATACATCGATACCGCCGAAAGCACTGACGATATCCTCTTCGAGGAGTCCGAGGACGAGAATGTTCTCTCCGACGAGCAGCTTCTCAAGATCCTGAAGGACGACGATACCGAGATGACCTTCACCTCCGGCACACCACTCGCGCTGGAAGAGGGCTATGAGCTGGCAATCAATTCCATTGATGTGGACGGCAACAAGGTATTTGTTGAGCTGAAAAAGGACGGCGCTGCAGTAGATAGCAAGGTCATTTCCCCATCCAAGGATGGCGCTAGCATGAAGGATAAGACCTACTACTACAAGATGGATATCGGCGACTCCAAGGATGTAGTAGTTGTCGCTGCTCACTTCAAGAACGCCTTCAAGGGCGCTGATCAGGATCTCGCGACCGTTGATGGTGTCTGGCAGCTCTCCGATGCATCTTCCGATGTTTCTGAGAACACCGAGTACGACAAGATGACCATCCAGACCGTTGATGCAACCAGCATCAGCATGAACAATGAGGACAACGACATCACACTCAGCAAGAACAACTCAGGTACTACATCTACAAGGAAGTCACCATTGAGGGTGAAGCTGCCGCAGACGAAGCCCCTGAGGCTGAGACCGAGGCAGCACCTGAAGAAGAGGCTCCCGTTGTAGAGACCGAGGCTGAGGTTGTTGAAGAGGTCGCCAACGAGACCGAGGTTGCTGAACAAGCCGCCGAGACCGAGGTTGCTGAACAAGCCGCCGAGGCTGAGCCTGAAGCCGAAACCAATGAGACTGCTGAACCAGCTCCCGGATTCGAGAGCGTCTTTGCACTCACTGGCCTTCTGGCAGTAGCTTACCTGGTACTTGGCAGGAGAGAGTAAGAACAAGCAACTGGAGGGCTTTTAGCTCTCCAGAGCTATCCCTTTTTCTTTTCAGCTCTTCACTCTGCGATTGTCCTTTTCTCTGGCTCAAACCTTTAACGCGTTATATCTGGATGCGGTTGAATTCGTACCAGGTCCTAACTGTTCTGCTGAGGCAATGAAACCCCGATTGCCTAGATGTTTGGAAAATCAAAGCCACGTTTATCCTTTATCTCAAAATTCAAAAAGCAAAGCTGTTATATTCTATTAATGAATAACAAATATAATAGCTGAACTCCTTTTGGCAGGAGAAGGATATGGAGAAAACTATACGAGAGGCTATGTTCTGGAAAAGTCTGAATGCAGATGTCTTGTGTGGCCTATGCAATCATAACTGCCGCATCAGGCCCGGCAAGAGGGGGATATGCGGTGTTCGGGAAAACCAGGACGGAAGGCTTATGAGCCTGGTATATGGAAGGCTTGTTGCCGCCTGCGCAGATCCTATCGAGAAGAAGCCCTTCTTTCATTTCCTGCCAGGAAGCCTTGCTTACTCCATAGCCACCGCCGGGTGCAATTTCCGATGTCTCCACTGCCAGAATGCGGATATATCCCAGGTTCCAAGAGAGACGGGCAGGATACCGGGAGACTTCGTGCCTCCTGAGGATGTGGTTTCCCAGGCTCTCGATCTGGGCTGCCAATCCATAGCCTACACCTACACCGAGCCCACCATATTCTTCGAGTACGCATTCGATGTGGCCGAACTGGCTAATCGGTCGGGTTTGAAGAACGTCTTTGTCAGCAACGGCTACATTGGCGAGGAGGCAGCAAAGAAGATTATTCCAATTCTGCATGGAATAAACATCGATCTGAAGGGCGATGATCAATTCTATCGCAAGGTCTGCGGGGCAGAGCTTGAGCCTGTAGAGCGGAACATAGAGCTCTTCTCGAAGAGCGGCGTCTGGGTGGAGGTTACAACTCTGCTAATTCCCGGCTATAATGACTCCGAGGCTGTGCTGCAGGATTTAGCCGTGTTCCTGGCTGGGATAGGCCAGGATATTCCCTGGCATATCTCAGCCTTTTATCCCATGCACAAGATGAAAGATGTCCCGAGAACGGGAATTTCGTCCCTGAGAAGGGGTCTGAAGGCAGGACGGGATGCAGGACTGAGATACGTCTATGCTGGAAACATACCTGGCGAGAGCGAGAACACCCTCTGTCCTGTCTGCGGGGAGTCTCTCATCGAGCGGCTTGGATATAAAATAATGAGAAATTCAGTTGCAGCCGGCAAATGCTCCAGGTGCGGCGCTGCTCAGGCAGGTGTCTGGGTTTAGATTTCTGGGCCTCGCGCCCCGCACAAAACTCTTAAGTACGGAGCAGCACCAGCATCTGATCTTATATGCCATTTTGCTCTGTGGAAGACGCGATTTCGGAAATCAAAGCGGGCCGTTTTATAATCGTACTAGATGATGAAAACCGGGAGAATGAGGGCGACCTCGTCATAGCTGCAGAGAAAGCAACTCCTGATGCAATCAACTTCATGGTTCGATATGCTCGCGGCCTGGTCTGCATGCCCATGACTGCTGAGAGGCTTGATGAACTCGAGCTTCCACTCATGACATTCCAGAACACCGAATCAATGCAGACGGCTTTTACAGTATCAGTGGATGCCAGAGTCAATACCACCACAGGAATCTCAGCATTTGATCGCGCCGTGACAGTCCAGACGCTCATCGATCCCAAAACCCGGCGCTCTGATATAGTAACTCCCGGCCACCTCTTTCCCCTTCGAGCAAAGGAGGGGGGAGTACTGCGCCGCTCCGGTCATACCGAGGCATGCGTCGACCTCTCCCGCCTGGCGGGCCTCTATCCGGCAGGAGTCATATGCGAGATCATGAACGAAGATGGAAGCATGGCCAGGCTTCCACAGCTTGAGAAATTCGCAAAGGAGCACGGCCTTAAGATGCTCACAATCGAGAGCCTCATAAGATACCAAATGCATCGTGAGTGCCTCATCCGTAAGGTCTCTGATGTGAGCATGCCAACTGACTACGGCCTCTTTCGGGTTATAGGCTACGAGTCCATACTCGACGGCCAGTGCCATCTGGCTTTGGTCTCAGGTGATCCGACAGCTCCGGACGCACTCGTCCGTGTGCACTCGGAGTGCCTGACTGGAGATGTCTTCTCCTCACAGCGCTGTGACTGCGGCGAGCAGCTTCGAAGGGCACTTCGCCTCATCAGCGAGAACGGAAATGGAGTGCTGCTTTACATGCGCCAGGAGGGCAGGGGAATCGGCCTTGCCAATAAGCTTCGAGCCTACGCCCTTCAAGACGGAGGTTCGGATACCGTAGAGGCAAACAAGGAACTCGGCTATCCAGCCGATCTTCGGGATTACGGTATAGGAGCCCAGATTCTGGTCGATCTAGGAATCAGGGAGATTCGCCTATTGACAAATAATCCCCGGAAGGTCATAGGTCTCGAGGGTTACGGCATGAAGATCATAGAGCGTGTCCCTCTTGAGGTCAAGCCCAATAGCGTCAACAGGAGATATCTGGAGACGAAGAGGGATAAACTGCATCATATCCTCCTCCAGGACGATGCACCCTGATCGATCAAATGCAATTTACTCCTCTCGGGGCGCCAGCCGCATCATCTGAAAATTAAATCTTTCAGCCCCTTCTGGCGCCCATCTTTCCGTCCGGCATTTCGTCAAGCGCCTTTCGCCAAACAGCCGCATTCAATCAGAGAGATAGCCATCCTGGATTCTCACAACCTCCGCCGAGTTCCTGGCGGCAGCGTATTCCGCCAAAGGCTCGCGGTTCAGCTCAAGGAATACATGCCCCCAGTTGAATTTGGAATACATGCCCCCAGTTGAATTTTGATAGTATCAGCTCCGCCTGGGCGGCCTCGCCCAGTATCACAAGCCCTGCGGCCAGCGCCTCGACTGTGGAGAGCTTGAAGGCCTTGCCGAAGTTCACGGGATTTGCAGCTACCAGAAATGGAAGCGCCCTCTGCTGTAGGGTGATGCAGGAGAATACCTCCTCGGCGTGAGCCCAGCTACAATCCAGCGCAGCCAGCCCTCTCGCTCCGTTGTCCTCGGGTGAGAGCGCCTTCTCTGAGAAAGGGCTCAGCACCAGGAAAGGCCGGAGCTGCCTGATCTGCGTCGTGATGCGAACCAGGCCGAAGCGAGCCAGCTTTTTTCCCGAGCACTTCTTGGGATCGCACTGGTTTGCATGGTAGACTAAAAGTTGCATATTGATACTGGTCCACCGATAATCCTATTAACATTGTGTTCAACTGCACTAGCTAACCAATAAGCCAGGAGCTTTCTGATGAGCGAGGTCTCCAAAGAGTACAACTTCAAATATATAGAAGAGAAATGGGTTCAAGACTGGGATTCTTCCATCTACCATTTTGACTGGGAGTCGAAGAAGCCGCAATACATCATAGACACACCTCCGCCTTACCCTACAGGGAACTTTCACATCGGAAATGCTCTGAACTGGTGCTATATCGATTATGTAGCCCGCTACAAGCGCATGAGGGGCTACAATGTCATGTTTCCCCAGGGCTGGGACTGTCACGGCCTGCCTACCGAGGTCAAGGTTGAAGAGATAAATCATATAACAAAGAACCAGGTCCCCAGGGAGGAGTTTCGGCGGCTGTGCGAAAAGCTGACTGAGGAGGCCATAGAGCGCTTCCACCTCTCAATGGGCAGGCTAGGCCTATCGATCGACTGGTCCAATGAGTATGTCACAATGAAGCCTGAGTACTATGTCAAGACTCAGACCTCATTTGTGCGGATGTATGAGAAAGGCCTGATCTACAGGGAGGACCATCCTGTCAACTGGTGTCCCCGCTGCGGCACAGCCATCGCCTTCGCAGAAGTCGAATACGACTCCAGAACCACATCTCTGAACTATATGCGCTTCGTTTCAGACGAAGGTGATATGGAGATAGCCACATCAAGACCGGAGCTTCTGCCTGCCTGCGTGGCAGTCGCAGTCAATCCCGAGGATCAGCGCTACCAGAAGTTCATAGGGGGGAGCGTCAGGGTTCCGATATTCGATTACGATGTTCCTGTGCTGGCAGATCCCGTGGTCGACACGAGCTTTGGCACAGGGATCGTCATGATCTGTACCTTCGGAGACAAGCAGGACGTCCGATGGTGGATGGAGCACAGTCTTCCACTCCGCCAGGCAATAGATCGCGAGGGGAAGCTGACATCCATCGCCGGCCCCTATGCCGGCTGCTCTGTAGGCGAGGCCAAAGAGAGGATCATCCGGGATATGCAAGAAGCGGGAATAGTCTTCAAGCAGGAGCCGCTTGAGCAGAATGTGGGGCTATGCTGGAGATGCAAGACGCCTATAGAGATCCTCTCTGAGAGGCAGTGGTTTGTAAGGATCAATTCTGAGGAGATCAAAAGGACAGCAGATGAGATCGAATGGGTGCCGCCCCACATGCAGGTGCGCCTGCGGAACTGGGCGGACTCAGTTGAATGGGACTGGTGCATCTCCAGGCAGAGGATCTTTGCTACGCCTATTCCCGTATGGTACTGCCGCTCATGCGGCAATGTCCTGGTTGCAGATGAGAAGTGGCTTCCACTCGACCCCAACCAGACCCGTCCTCCTGTAAAATGCAAATGCGGGAGCGATTATTTCATCCCTGAGAAGGATGTTCTCGACACATGGATGGACAGCTCGATCTCGGCCTTGGCTGTCGCCGGCTGGCCTGACAGAAAAGATCTGAGGATGCCGACGCAGCTTCGGCCACAGGGGCATGACATCATCAGGACATGGGCCTTTTACACAATCCTTCGAACCAAGTCCCTGGAGGGAGTCAGGCCCTGGGATACAATTCTAATCAACGGCATGGCTCTGGGAGAGGACGGCCACAAGATGTCCAAGTCGCTTAACAACTTCATCAGGCCGGAGGAGGTCTTCGAGATAAATGGCGCTGATGCTCTGCGGCAGTGGGGCGCCATGGGAGGCAGCCCTGGAAATGACATCATGTTCCAGTGGAAGGAGATAACTGCTGCCAGTAGATTCCAGCAGAAGCTGTGGTCGATATTTCGCTTCTCGCTGCCATTGATTACCAAGGTGGATGCGTCCCCCTGCCAGGTGGACCGCTGGCTTTTAGGCGAGCTGGACCGGCTCGTCGTCAAAGCCACCAGCGCAATGGACGCCTTACAGTTCGATGAGACGATGAAGGCAATTCGTGGCTTTGCCTGGGATGTCCTGGCTGACAACTACATAGAGCTGGTCAAGGCCCGTCTCTATGGCCCGGACATGGCCCGGACAGCCCTGAGAAGAGAGCGGCTCAGGCGACACTCTACACGGCAATCGAGACCCTGGCTAGGCTCATGGCACCATTCACCCCATTCATCTCTGAGGAGATCTTCCATACCCTCACAGGAGAGAGCGTTCATGTCCAGAGCTGGCCGGAGCCGTCAGGCATAAAGGTCGATCCGGCTGGGCTGGCCATAAAGGAGATTGCGGCAGCTCTGCGGCGCTATAAGGCCGAGAAGGGCATGGCTTTGAATTCGCCTCTGCCGGGAATTGTCGTCTACTCTGATCTTGGCCTTGAGACATTCGACCTCTCAGGAGTTGCCAATTCTCCCGTGGAGAGCCGAACGGGCAGCCCTGAGATCGAGATGAAGCCCGTAGCTGTTAGGCCTCAGATGAGGGTCATAGGCCCTAAGTTCAAAGATAAGAGCGCCAAGATCATCAAGGCCCTCTCTACGATGGACCCGGCGCAGGCTGCCGAGCAGAGGGCATCCGGCTCGATTAAAGTCGAAGTGGATGGCGAGACGATTGACCTTCCTGTCGAGGCTGCGGAGATTGCAGTTGAGACGCTCTCTGCGGGATCAGCTGTTGATATTCTCAGCCTTGACGGCGCCAGCGTGCTGGTTCGAAGATGATAGAGGTCGAGGTAAAGGCCCGTGCTCCTGAGGGAATAGAGGAGAAGATTCTGTCCCTTGGAGGAGAATTGAAGGCTGTCGAGAACCACCACGACCTCTATTTCAATTCTCCCGTTCGCGACTTCAGAGAAAGCGATGAAGCCCTTAGAATCAGGATCAAGGAAGGCGGAGCGCGCCTGACATACAAGGGCCCAAAGCTCGATGCTCTGACCAAGTCTCGTCTGGAGCTGACTGTGAAGATAGATGATGCCAGGCAGATGGAGGAGGTCCTCATCAATCTGGGATTCGCCACTTCAGCAGAGCTTCGAAAGCGTCGGACCAAGTACTCCTATCAGGGTACAACTCTGGCCTTCGATGAGGTAGAGGGCCTCGGAAGCTTCGTCGAGGTGGAGGTGGGGGGAGAGGGAGATATCGATCTGCAGAGGCAGAAGGTCCTCCTGGTCCTCAAGCAGCTCGGACTGGGCCAGTCAATCAGAAGTTCATACCTGGAGCTGTTAGAGGAGAAGGGGCTTGTGAGCGCAGCAGACAGGGGCGAGCAGATTTAAGATGTCCGAGGATTCGAGGCTCCAGACTCTGGTGATGCTCTTCTTTATCATGACAGTCCAGATTCTGGCTCTGGCGGTCACACCTGCCATCACTGCCAGCGGGAGCAGGGTCTTCGATGATCCGACGTCGGCTGCCAATCCATTCTCTTATATGCTTCTCATCCTGGTTTTTACCGCCCTCCTTCTCCTGGCAATAAAGAGGAATAAGGGCTGGATCATAAGCGGGTTCATACAGGTCTCAATAGCCACAAGCATCTATTATCTGGCGGCGGCCTTTATGTCGCCAGTTTACGCCGTTCTGATGGCGGCTGCCTCTCTGCTTCTCATCCGGTACTATCCGGAGTGGTATGTCATAGATGTCATCGGCATTGCGGTATGCGCCGGAATAAGCTCGCTTTTTGGCGTGAGCATGACAGCGCTTCCTGCTCTCATACTTCTGATCATACTGGCCGTCTACGACGCCATATCAGTCTACAAGACGCGCCATATGGTCTCACTGGCGGAAGGCGTGATAAAGATGAAAGCGCCGCTGCTCTTCGTTGTGCCCAAGAGCCGGGGCTACAGCTTCCGGAAGGATCAATCACTGTTTGAAGGCGCAAAGGACGAGGGCCGGGGCGAAGGCGGACCGGACGAAGGCCGTGCGAAGAGGGGGGCGTATTTCCTAGGGCTAGGCGATGCTATAATCCCTACAATCCTGGTCGTATCCGCAAACACGTCCCTTCCGGCAGGCGGCTTCTTCGGCGTGAACCTGCCTGCGCTAGGAGCCATGCTCGGGACATGCCTGGGATTTCTTCTGCTCATGGGCACGTCGCGGGACCGGCCCCAGGCGGGTCTTCCCTTCCTCAACTCAGGTGTGATACTGGGATTTCTGGCGGGCTGCGTGGCGTCGGGGATTGCACCATTTTGATCCCTGATTCGGCATATTGTCGATTTGCTATCCTCCAATGTCTCCACAATTTCTTCACCTCTAGGTCATACTGGCTCATTCCAGATCACCATAAGATAGCAATAGTATTCTAGCACTAGTTTGATTCATGGATTTTATGGGAATCCAAAGAGGATTGAGGATTGAAAAGAGCATCGAGGTTAAATCGTGGGATAAAAAGATGTGTAAAATCCTTAAAAAATATTTATAAGAACAAGTGTACGAATTTTTTGCAGCGTATTTGCCTCATAAAGACGCTCTCTATTGATTGATCTCAATTCCATGTGTTGAAGCTTAGGTAGTAGGGGGAATAATTTTAGGACTAAATGAATATTTAAATTTTAGAAATCTATAAATACTATTACTATCTTTACTTTTAAC
>JBFYLF010000173.1:0-3291 GCA_041305505.1 Methanothrix sp.
GAGCAGCTTCGGTGCAGCTTCGAGTGGCAGAAGCCTATCACAAAGATGCAGGGAAGGGAGTGGCCAGGATCGGAGCAGATGCATTTGCTTCCTTATCTCTGGAAAACGGCGGGGTTGTGGAGATCAAAGGAAAAGATAAGGTCTACGCCATCGTCTGGCCCGGAAACCCCGATGATCCTCAGGATCTCATCAGAATTGATGGAAATACTCGCGCAAATCTGGGCGCCGGGATAGACAGCAAAGTAGCTGTCGCCCGGGCCGAGGCAAGACCGGCCCGAAAGATCGTTGTCGCCCCGACGCGACAGATCCGGCTCATGGGTGGATCGCAGTACTTGCTTCGCATGCTTCAAGGAAGGGCAATTGTCAAGGGAGAGATGCTGCGAGTGGAGATGATCAATAACAGCCTAAACCTGGCTGTGGTCAGCACAATGCCTGCCGGCGCAGTTCTCGTGACTTCGGATACAATTATCAGCATCACCAGAGAGACTCTGGAAGAGCTGGCAATGCAAGTCAGGGACATCTCCTATGAGGATATAGGAGGCCTTTCTCGTGAGATAAGAGAGATCAGGGAGATGATTGAAATACCGTTGCGCCATCCGGAGCTCTTCTCCCGCCTGGGCATCAATCCACCGCGAGGCGTGCTGCTCCACGGACCACCCGGCACAGGAAAGACGCTCATTGCAAGGGCTGTGGCCAGCGAGACCGATGCTAACTTCATATCCATCTCAGGTCCTGAGATCGTATCCAAGTTCTATGGAGAGAGCGAGCAGAGGTTGCGCCAAATATTCGAGGAGGCTTCAAAGACCGCCCCTTCCATCATCTTCATCGATGAGATCGATTCGATCGCACCCAAACGCGAGGAGGTATCCGGCGACCTGGAGAGGCGTGTGGTAGCCCAGCTGTTGGCTCTCTTGGACGGGCTCTCCTCACGCGGAGAGGTAATAGTAATTGCCGCCACCAATCGGCCCAATGCTCTCGATCCCGCCATCCGTCGTGGTGGACGATTCGATAGAGAAATTGAGATCGGCATTCCCAGCAAAACCGGCCGGCTAGAGGTGCTTTACGTTCATACCAGAGGCATGCCTCTCGATCCTTCCCTGGACTTGAAAGAGATCGCTGATGCCACGCACGGCTTTGTGGGAGCTGACCTTTATGCTCTCTGCAAAGAGGCTGCCATGCGAACACTGGAGAGAGCGCTTCCCGACCTGGATGTGAGTGAAGATATACCATCTGAGGTCGTGGAGAGTCTTCGGGTCACCAAAGAGGATTTCAAAGGGGCTTTGAAGAAGATTGAGCCTTCCGCCATGAGAGAGGTTTTCGTAGAGGTGGCGGAGGTACACTGGGATGATGTGGGGGGCCTCGAGGATGTCAAGCAATCGCTCATCGAGGCGGTGGAGTGGCCGCTGCATTATCCGGAAGCTTTTGCTGCTGTGGGCGTTCGCCCTGCGCGCGGCATACTTCTCTATGGCCTGCCTGGGACGGGCAAGACCCTTCTGGTAAGAGCTCTGGCTACAGAGAGCAATTTAAACTTCATCAGCGTCAAAGGCCCGGAGCTTCTCAGCAAGTGGGTAGGTGAGTCGGAGCGCGCCGTAAGGGAGATTTTTCGCAAAGCCCGCCAGGCATCCCCTGCGTTAGTATTCTTCGATGAGATCGACTCCATTGTTCCCAGTCGCGGCGGTGGAGCGGAAACGAATGTCACAGAGCGAGTGGTTAGCCAATTCCTAACTGAGCTGGATGGTCTGGTGTTGCTAAAAGATGTGGTAATTGTAGCGGCAACCAACCGGCCGGATCTTCTGGATAGCTCAATGCTGCGTCCAGGTAGATTCGATCGTTTAATTTATATTCCCATGCCGGACAATCAGGCACGCAAGAGAATACTTGAGATTTATCTCTCCCGTATGGCAGCATCCGGTGCACAGGCCCAATGGCTGGCAGATATGACAGAGGACTTTTCCGGTGCAGATTTAGAGATGTTCTGCCGGGAAGCAGGGATGCTTGCCTTAAAAGAGCATATAACACCGGGCATGAATCGAGAAGAATTGATCATTGATAGGATACTGGTAAAACAGGAGCATTTCCAGAGAGCTCATGAGCTTATCAAGCCCCATCTGTCTAAAGGCATGCGGGAAGAATATCTTAAAATGATTCGAAATTTCAAAGGATAAGAACGGACGAAATGAGCAAAAAATAGTATGGTAGCAAAGCATCAGATATATAGTCATGAAGGATTAAGAGACGATATGAGGGCCGAAAAATTGACTTTTGAAGACGAGTCGAAAGAGCTGCTTGGGGATATTGATTTCAATGATACCGGCAGCATAACCGTACCTGAGAGCCTCATCGATCATGTTATCGGCCAGGATGAAGCCGTGGAAGTGATCAAGAAGGCGGCACGCCAGAGACGCCATGTCATGCTCATAGGATCGCCGGGTACAGGCAAATCAATGCTGGGCAAGGCCATGAGCGAACTACTCCCTGTGGAAGAGCTGCAGGATGTACTGGTCTACTCCAATCCTGAGGATAACAACACACCGCGCGTTCGCACAGTGCCTGCCGGAAGAGGCAAGCAGATAGTTGAAGCTCAGAAGATGGAGGCTAGAAAGAAGGTTCAGACGCGCAATATGTTCTTAATGCTCATCGTAATGGCCCTGATTGTATATGCTTATTATACCGGACAGCTTCTCTTCGGAGTCATAGCGGCTGCGCTAATATTCCTATCACTGCGTTATATGCTGCCCAAAGAGGACGCCATGGTCCCCAAGCTCTTGGTGGATAACAATGCCAAGAAGAAGGCACCTTATGTGGATGCCACCGGGGCACACGCAGGCGCTCTTCTGGGAGATGTGCGCCACGATCCCTTCCAGTCCGGAGGGCTGGAGACGCCATCCCATGAGCGGGTGGAATGTGGAGCCATTCACAAGGCCCATAAGGGAGTTCTCTTCATAGACGAGGTAAACACCCTGCGCCCGGAGTCGCAGCAAAGCCTTCTTACAGCTTTGCAGGAGGGCGTGTATCCCATCACCGGTCAGAGCGAGAGAAGCTCCGGAGCATTGGTCAGAACCGAGCCTGTGCCCTGCAACTTTATCATGATCCTGGCTGGAAATTTGGATGCCGTGCAGGGTATGCATCCTGCTTTGAGGTCGCGCATTAAAGGCTACGGATATGAGGTCTACATGAGAGACAGCATGGACGACACTCTGGAGAACAGAAACAAACTCATCAGATTCGTAGCCCAGGAGATTGTGAGAGACGGCAAAATACCGCATTTTACCAGGGATGCAGTCTCAGAGG
>JBFYLF010000174.1:0-3283 GCA_041305505.1 Methanothrix sp.
AGCTCGATCAAGGACCAGCTTGCTGCCAGCAAGGCGCGCCTCGAAGCTGCCAGAGTAGGGCTTGACAGCATGACGCAAGAGTCCGGAGATGCGGCTGCCATAGCCGGGAACAACTCAACGAGCTGATCCGCCCAAGTGAGATAGAGATGATGCCTGAAGGGATGATTGCGCCCTTCAGGCTTTTTCTTCGATCAGATGTTCTGGCTTTTCAATTGGGTCTCTGGCTGGAACCCAAAGAATTATATCATAACATTGGAGGTATGTTATAGATGAAATGGAAGGCTTTGGCTTTGCTCCTGCTAATCGTGCCGGCTGTGAGCACGGGCTATCCTCTTCAATCCAGCAACGGCCTGGTCAACTGCACAGTCTTTGGGACATTCAAGGATCCGGGATTCGGAGGGTACTCATCTTCAGACTCGAACTCTGTTCTTGTCGTCGATGCATCGCTCACGAGGTTAAATGAGAGCGACGGATCACCGGTCGTCGCGGATTACACCCTGACTGATGGGAACGACAGGGTCTACAAGACCCGATCAGAATATATAAAAGAGCTTCAGAGCGGCCGACAGCTCATCGGCTTTGTCGTTCCTAAAGAGACCATAGCCAAGAGCCTGAACATAGACCTCTCCAAGGATGCCTATGGAGGAGAGCGATTTGTACAGAGCTTTCCCGAGCTTGTCAATATCAGCAATGATGATGTAGTCCTCCGCTACTACGGAGTACTTCGCTCATCCCTAAGCTCCAGCAAGAGGACAATTGAGCTGGATGTCGCCGTAACCAATAACGGTACAGGGCAGCTGCCTCTGAATTCCAGCAACTTCACATTGAAGGACCAGTGGGGCTGGAGATATGAGGGCAGGGAGTATGACAGATCCACAAAGAAAGGACTGCAGGCAATTGTTCTGGAGCCCAATGCGACTGTGAGGTCAAGCCTCGTCTTCGCATCCATTTCACCTCTGAGCAGGCCTGCGGAGCTTGTCTACAGGTATTCAGACAGCATCTCATTGACTATGGACATCGATACAGAGGCCGGATTTGGCCACGTACTATCTGTCCCAGAGAATTGCACCAAGTGCGAGACTGTTGATGATGAGCCGGAATCAAGCTCAAGCCTTGCAGGCTCAATCAAAGCCACTAAAGCAAGGCTTGCCAAGGTCAAGAAGCTGAACAGCACCGAAGAGGAGGAGCCAAAAGGGCACGATGAGCTGTGATAGCATGAAAGAGATCCGGATCAAGGCGGATCTCTCTGCAATGGTCATGGAGGCATGAAGGGGCGAAAGAAGGGTTAGAGATATTTACATCCTTGCGATATTATGCATTTCATGAAAGCTCCAATTGCGGCTATATTTGCGCTGGCGGCGTTTCTCACTCTGCCTGCATCCTGCCAGTCTCTGCAGAACCTTTCGGACGAGGCCGACGACTACTTTTTATCCGGTGACTATGAGAGAGCTGTGACGAGCTACGAAAGTGCCTTGGCACTCGAGCCAAACAGCACTGTATTATGGAACAACAAGGGAAAGGCTCTGGGAATGCTTGGCCGCTACGAAGATGCGATATCCTGTTTCGATAGATCCATTGCCATAAATTCAAATGATCCCGAATCCTTGAACCTGAAAGCCATCGCTCTATCTCAAGGGCTGCAGATGCATGGCCAGGCTACGCTGCTATTCGATCGGGTCCTGCAGATGAATTCATCGTATTATGATGCCTGGATAGGAAAGGGAATGGCTCTGGGAAATATGGAGAATCTCGATGGGGCACTCGCGTGCTTTGAGAATGCGATTGTCATTGATCCCAAGAATCCGAGCGGCTGGAATAACAAAGGTGCAGTGCTCCTGAATATGCAAAGATATGAGGAAGCTCTTGTCTGCTTCAATCAAGCCCTCCTCATTGATCCGCTAAATGAGGCAGCCATGATTAACAGAGAGAACACACTCTCGGCAATGAACCAGGGCGGAGTGTCTGCTGAGGCGAGGTCCTATCCAAGCCAGAGCACAATGGACATGGACTGAAAAGCGCCCCGCTTTGGGGCAATAGCCTCAAATAAATGTTCGACGATCATCGAATAGGGTGACTGATGAGTGGGCAGGTTGATTTGTTTGATTATTGCAGCTCTGGCTGTGATCTGGGGGAGCCAGGCCGTCATGCCCCTCGGATTCTCCCAGGCCATGAACAATGCCGGCCAGAGCGACGTCCTCGCCGTCAAGAATTACGAGAGTGGTGCCGTTCTCACCGAGCAGTATACCGGCATAGAGCAGCTTCAGAGAAACACACAGATCCGGACCGGAGCATATGGCATAAACTCCTCGACTCCTGGCGGGGGCGGCCTTGAGGCCAGCATAAGCTCCAATGTGATCGGAAAAGCGCATATAGCATGGCAGTCGTTTGATCCTTCTCCTTCTGCTAAAGGTCGCCATCAATTCCTGGGCCGCAGCGTAGAGGATCTGACGGGCGTCTTCTCCATAGAGAAGTTCATCCAGCTCTGGTCTAACAGCAGCCCGGGAGAGATCAGCGTGGACTGGATGCCCTGCTGCTGATAATGGGTCAAATGTATTTTGATTAGGTTTGCCAGATTGATATCCGGGCTCTTGGCCACCAGGCTCCTCGCCTTGGCGTAGATCTGGGCCTCGGCGCTGGACTCTCCAGGCCCGCTCTTTCCAAACTCCCGGAACAGCTCGGACTTCTCTATCACGGCATCAGCCGCTTTAAGCAGCCTGAATATCTCCTCGAACTCCCTGGGATGGGCCTCTTCTATGGTCTTCATGATGGGGCCGAGCACGCTCTTTCCACCTTCACCAAGAAGTACTTCTTCCGGTTCGTCCCACGCGGGACGAATGAGATGAAGTCGATCTCCACCCCACCCAAATCGAACTCTTAGGACACGCTAATCGCGCTCCCCGATGCTAAAGGACTGATGATAATGGACGGAGCCTCCGGTAGAATGGCAGCTTTGGTTCTCATCACATCGCCTTGAGCATCTGATGATGTCGGTATCTGGATCACGCTGTAAACCAAGCGCCTTTACTCATCGGCCTTGAAAATCGAACAGCGGATGTCTTCTCCGATAGGATCTTGTTACATCCGCAATTATTTATTGCCTGTGCAAGGATATACGGCTAGTTTGTCTTATATACTCTACTTTCCAACTTTTAGTCCTATCGCTTTCAGCTTATATAATAGTCCTCCCTCATCAGGTACAGGCAAGTTACAGCTTTCCCACACGTAGATCACCATATCGATAAAGGAGTCGTGTTTGACGTTATCGACCATCTCCCCAAGCGTT
>JBFYLF010000175.1:0-5272 GCA_041305505.1 Methanothrix sp.
GAAGAGAAATTCAAGGAGCTATCCGAGGCCTATGCAGTCCTCTCCGATCCGGAAAAGAGACAGAAGTACGACCAGTTCGGCCATGCTGGAATCAACAGCCAGTATTCGCAAGAGGACCTATTCCGCGGAGTAAACTTCGAGGATCTCCTGAGGGGCTTTGGCTTTGGCGGCGCCGGTGGCGGTGGCCGAGGTGGCGGCGAGGGCATCTTTGATATGTTCTTCGGAGGCGGCGGCCGGGGCCGGGAGTCGCGGGGCCGGGATCTGCGCTACGACATAAACATCACATTAGAGCAGGCGGCCAGCGGTCTCGAGTCGACGATCGAGGTGCCGCGCACAGAGAACTGTACCACTTGCCATGGCAGCGGAGCCAAACCCGGCACCAGCCCCACCACTTGCAGCAACTGTCGTGGCTCCGGTCAGATCACCCGCGCCCAGAACACTCCTTTTGGACAGATGGTCACCTCCTCGGCCTGTCCCAAGTGCGGTGGCCGGGGGCAGATAATCGTCACACCTTGCGGAGATTGCTCCGGCTCGGGGAGAGTGCGCAAGAACCGCAAGATAAACATCAAGGTTCCGCCGGGCGTGGAAGACGGCCAGCACCTCAAGCTACGTGGTCAGGGAGACTCTGCAGGACAGGGTATGGAGAATGGAGACCTTTATGTGGTCATAAACGTCCGGCCTCATCCCATGTTTCAGCGGGTGGAGAGCGATCTGCTCTTGGAGACGCCCATCAGCTTCACCCAGGCGGCTCTGGGAACTGAGCTAGAGGTCCCCACTTTAGGCGGACGGGCCAAGATGAAGGTTCCAGCAGGAACGCAAACGGGAACCGTATTCCGGCTGAGGGGGAAGGGCATGCCAAGGCTACAGGGCCTGGGAAGCGGCGATCTGCACGTCAAGGTCAGGATCAAGACGCCTTCCTCTTTGACGGAGCGACAAAAGCAGCTCTTGGAAGCGCTGGCAGCGGAGTTTGGCGAGATGAAAAAGAAGCAGACTGAGAAAGAGAAGAGCCTCATCGACAAGATCGTGGATGAGGTGAAGAGCGCTGTGCAGTAGCGCTTCCATCTCTTCCCTTCTTCATTGACTTTTTATCCCAAAACATCATTTCAATTCCAAATGCTTATACGTCAAGAAGTTGCTTGTTAATATCGATTGATCAATACAGATCGATATGAATAAGGATGTGTTTGCCATGAGAATTGAATTGCTAATAATTGGTATTCAGCTTTCACATTTTTCGTCTCGAAAATGACTGCATCTTATCTCAAGAGCTTTTCCTGAGAGATCCTGTGCTCGCCCTCACTGTCGTGCACAATGCATCCACCTCCCTTTCTTTCCGTGCCCCTCTCGAAGTCCCGGTATCTTTCCAGGAGATGGATGGCCTCCTGGATCTCCAAGAGATAGCGATTAACGAGCTGCTCGGCCAGCTCATCCGNNNCGATCTTGCATCCCAGGCCCCTGCACTCCGAGTGCATCAATTCGCCGTTATCTAAATAGAAGGGATAGGTGCGACAGAGCATAGGCCGGCTGGAATAGATGCTGCATCGGCGATTTTGATAAAACCGGCAGGATTCTCCTCCCGATTTTCCTTTTTTTCTTAGCCTCCATTCAAGGGTATGAAAGCAGCCGTCTATGTCCCACTCACCTTCCTCTGGTGGGCCTACAACCTCCAGCCACTCGAGGCCCGTGGCCATTTGGATGCTCCTTATCTCCGCAGGAAAGACTACCACGCTGTTGTCCTCTCCCCGGCAGCATTCCCCGCACTCTTGACAGTGAAATCCCAACTCACCGATCCGGGCGGCCAGCTGTGTCAAGGAGAGCTTCTTGGCTGCCAGAAATTCCTCATTTAGCCCTGCAATCCTGCCTTGCAGATCGCTCATCTCTTACACAGGGCGATAAAGTTGTCCAGAAGCTCTGGGCCACATTCGGTGTGTACAACCTCAGGATGCCACTGGACGCCGTAGAGCGGTCTGGTCAGGTGCTTCATGGCCTCTATCTCACAGACATTCGACCTGGCTAAAATCTCAAAGCCCTCGGGAAGCAAAGAGACCTGGTCCATATGCGAGGCCCAGGTCTTGAAATTGGCAGGCAGGCCCTTTAATATGTCATCTTCCTTAAGAACCTCTACATTCACCTCAGCATATCCGCCCATGCTGCCGGCAACCACTTTTCCCCCAAAGGTGGTGCCCATGAGCTGCATGCCCAGGCATATGCCCAGAATGGGGATATCAAGGTCTCTGAGGTAATCCGCGCAGCGACCTGCACGCTCCAACGTTGGACCTCCCCCCAGGATGAGGCCGTCGGCGTCAATCTTCTCAGGCAGAGTCTGGTTGGAGATGAGGTCCGTCTCCACCTTTTCCCGAATGGCACGCCGGATTAGGTGATTGAACTGTCCATAGTTGTTGACTACAAGTATTCGCATTGCCTTCATCTTGCTGCATATTATAATGATATATCTTTTGGCGAAAGGCTTAGAGTACAAATTTATATGAAAAATGATTCTAAGGTATATGTATGACGCAACCTTTTGAATGCATACTGATTGGAGAAGCATTGGTAGGTGAGGGCCCGGAGATCGCTCATATCGATCTCGTAATCGGGCCGAAAGGCAGCTACGTAGAGCAGGCATTTGTCAATGCCCTGGCTTCGCCTGCGAAGGGGCATACTCCTTTGCTGGCGGTATTAGAGCCCAACCTGCCTGCCAAGCCCGCTACCCTTATGGTAAACAAGGTCACCATCAAGGGCGCAAACCAGGCCATACTCATGTTCGGCCCAGCTCAGGCAGCTGTGGCCAAGGCTGTAATGGACTGTGTGGCAGAAGGAACTCTGCCCCAGGAACTGGCTGAGGATTTGAGAATAATTGTATCCGTGTTCATAGAGTGGGATGCAAAAGACAAGAAAAAGGTCTACGAATACAACTATTTAGCCACAAAGCTGGCCATTGAGCGCGCCGTTGCCAAGAATCCCGATGTGTCGGAGATACTGGCTAAGAAAGACTCTGCGAAGCATCCCTTTGCTTAGACGAGATTCATATGAAATTGCCGATGATGGCAGGGCGCTAACAAGTTATCAATGTGAAAAAAAGGTTCATAAACGTCAGATCCAACTTTTTGTCATGAAGATTTCAAACGTGAGTGGGATAATGAAGAGTGGAGAGTGAGGATATGAAAGAGATGGAGAGCAAACGCAAGACCAAATTCAAGCTTAATTGCAGGGACGCAATTTCCGTCTTTGCATTTTTAATGATAACCGGAGTGCTCCTGGCGATATCAGCCTTCGCACAGCCCGATATGCCGGGAGGTTTCGAACAGGGAGGTTCTTTCTCGCAAGATAACATGGGTGAAGCAGGTGGGGCAATCTCCAACCAGCAGCCGATGCTAACCGCCCTGGAGAGTGATAGATCCAGTCCCCGGGAAGCAGGAAGCTCCATAAAATGGACGGCCAAAGCGGTAGATGCGGAAAATGATCCTATGTCCTTCATATTCCAGCTAAAAGGACCATCTACAAGAGGTGTTTGGAAGCCGGTAAACTCAGATCTCTCCGACAATACCTGGAAATGGGATACCAATTCAGAAGATGCCGGAAATTACCAGATACGCGTCTCGGTCAGAGATGATGCGCATGCTGGTCCTCAGTTTACACCGGACGAGAAAATAAGTGACTTCATATTGACTGCTCCGCCGGTGCCAGAGGAAGCCCCGGTGAAGCCAGCGCCAGAGCCTTTGCCTGATGCAGCTGCCCAGCAGCAAACCTATCAGCCGCCTGCACAAGAGCAGCAAACAGCCTGGCAGGAACCTGTAAGCCAGCCACAGGAAGCAGAGCCTGTAAATCAGCCACCCGTCATGATCAGCTTAACAGCAGACCCTGCCAGCCCCAAGGAGGCAGGAATAAACGTGATCTGGGAAGCACAAGCCGATGACCAAGAAAGCGACAACTTGCAGTTCTTGTTCCTGCTGGACGGTCAACAGGTAACAGATTGGCAATATCAAAATCAATGGGCCTGGGATACCTCTGCCACTGAATTTGGTGCACATAGCATGGAGGCAAGAGTTAGGGACGGGACACATAATGCGGATGGCGATTCATCCAAGAAGGCAAGCTTCACAATAAATAAGCCCAACGAGAAGCCAATAATATCCGATCTGTCCTCAGATAAGGCCAGTCCCCAGGAGACTGGCAGCATTGTCACCTGGACGGCTCAGGCCAATGACCCGGAAAAAAATCCAATTCAATACAGATTCTTCGTGAACGGACTTCCTGCAACCGATTGGCAGTCCAGCAACAAGTTGGCCTGGAAAGCAATCGAGGGAGAAGCCCAGATCGAAGTCCAGGCAAGAGACGGCAAACACGCCGAACAGGATGGATTTGATGACCAGAAGAGTGCGACGTTCATCGCATTGCCGCCCAACCAAAAGCCCATCATCATCGCTTTCGGCCCGGACAAGTTAAGCCCGCAGGTGACCGGTTCGACTATCACCTGGACGGTAGAATTCGTGGATTCCGATAATGATCCGCTGCAGTTCCAGTTCACCCTGGACGGACAGGTAATGCAGGACTGGTCGGACAGCCCAGTCTGGAGCTGGACTACATCAACCGAGATGATCGGATCTCACAGCATCGAGGTCAAGGTCAAGGACAATAAGCACAATCAAGAAGGAGACAGCTCCAAGGCGATCGACCAAGGCGATCGATTTCGTCATAAGTGCACCGCCAAACAATCCGCCCGTCATAACCGATCTGGCATCAGATCCGGCCAGCCCGATGGTAGCAGGAGCCGCAGTAACCTTTACCGCTGCATCCTCCGACCCGGAGCAGGACCCTGTGCAGTACATGTTCGTGCTGGATGGTCAGCCAAAGACAAGCTGGGTGGAGACTGCGAGCTGGACCTGGACTACATCAACCGAGATGATCGGATCTCACAGCATCGAGGTCAAGGTCAAGGACAATAAGCACAATCAAGAAGGAGACAGCTCCAAGGCGATCGACAATCAAGAAGGAGACAGCTCCAAGGCGATCGATTTCGTCATAAGTGCACCCGCACCGGCAGAAGAGCCTGTGAATATCGAGGTCGTGCCTGCTGTGGTCGCGGCAACCAAGCTCAATGAATCGCCGACACTTGACGGCTTGACTGCCGACAGTATTAGCCCGCAACTATTGGGAACCTCCATTACCTGGACCGCATCTGCATCCGATGCAGAGAATGATCCAATTAGCTATCGCTTCCTGGTCAACGGCACACCAGCCACCGGCTGGCAATCAGAGAACCAGTGGACCT
>JBFYLF010000175.1:5335-5761 GCA_041305505.1 Methanothrix sp.
TGCATGACGGACCAATGGGCAAAGCCGGCAATATGAGCAGCGACTTTGCCATTATCGCGCCAGAGCCAGTGGTTGAGCCTGCAACGGTTGAAAATGAAACCGCGCCGCAAGAGAATAAGACAGAACCTGTGCCGCCTGTTCCCGAGAACGTCGCACCTCCGGTGACCGAGAACATAACTGCACCTGTTGCACCGGAGAATGCGACGCCCCAGCAAACCGTCAATGAGAGTGAATCTGTACTGATTGATGCCAATATTCATCCGACCAAACAAGAAGTCAAATTCTCTGAAGAGATGGCGCTTTATGAATTGATTCGAAGCGTCGTTTCTAAAATGGGAGAAGCTTTCTACATGGTTCAAAGGGCAGAACCAACTTATCAACCATCGATCGTGAGCGAAGATCAAATTCAACTGGGCGGTCAGCCTG
>JBFYLF010000176.1:0-3348 GCA_041305505.1 Methanothrix sp.
ACTCCTCGACCTCTACACAATCAAGAAAGAGAGCAGGCTTGAGAACCTCAGCATCGCACTGGTGGGAGACCTCAAGTACGGGCGCACAGTCCACTCCCTTGCCTATGCCCTCTCCCTCTATGGAGCCGACATAACACTGGTCTCTCCGCCAGGCCTCAAGATGCCCGAGCCCATAAAGTCCGACCTCAGAGGCAAAGGCACTCCCATTCGCGAGGCCTGCGACCTTGGCGAGGTGATCAACAACGTGGACGTCCTTTATATGACGCTACAGGATCACGCCTGAGTTTTTATCCGGAGCCAGGAAGAACCTCATCATCATGCATCCCCTGCCAAGGGTCGATGAGATCTCCCCCTCCGTGGACCAGACACCTCACGCCCGCTACTTCCAGCAATCCTTTTATGGCGTTCCAGTCCGAATGGCTCTCTTGAAGATGCTAATAGGAGGTGCATAAACCATGAAAGATGCCATTGCCAGGGATCACGACCTCGAAGAAGAGCCAAAGAGGCTGAAGGTCAAGCCCATCAACAACGGTACAGTGATAGACCACATAGCTGGAGGCCAGGCTCTCAATGTGCTCAAGATCCTGGGAATCTCAGGCACAACTGATGCCACCCTCTCTGTTGTCATGAACGTCGAGAGCAGAAAGCTCGGCAAGAAGGACATAGTCAAGGTCGAGGACCGGGAGCTATTGGAGGAGGAGGTCAACAGGATAGCACTCATCGCCCCGGCTGCATCCATAAACATCATCCGGGACGGCAAGGTCGTTGCCAAGCGAAAGGTCGATCTGCCCGACGAGATCGTGGGCGTCGTGCGCTGCCAGAATCCTAGCTGCATCTCCAATACCGCCGAGCCCATCCAGTCCAGGATGCTCGTCAAGACGAAGAATCCCGTCCTGCTCCGCTGCCTCTACTGTGAGCAGCCGCTCACCGAGAGGATAGCAGAGTACCTGATATAAATCAATGCGAAGGTATAAATCAGGCTCTGGCATTGTCTTGCCCCAGCTTAAATGAATTTGACCATGCTTTGAGGATGGAGTACAAGATGACAGTTAAAAATGGCGATTTCATAAGAATTGATTACACAGAGGTCGTTGACGGTCAGGTCATAGCAGCCACCGACAAGGACGTGGCAACCGAGAAGGGCATCTATAATGAAGAAACGGCTTACGGGCCTCACCTGGTTGTAGTCGGGGCGGGCCAGCTTGTAAAGGGCTTCGAAGAGGATCTGATTGGAAAAGAGATAGGCCAATCTGGAAAGGTCGAGATTGCGCCTGAGAAGGCATTCGGCCTTCGCGACCCAAAGCTGGTCGAGACAGTTCCTCTCAATCGTTTCAAGGAGAACAAGCCCGTTCCCGGAATGAGGGTTGGAATGGATAACAAGGTCGGAACTGTGACGAGAATCATAGGACGAAAGGCCAGCGTCGACTTCAACCATCCCCTCGCAGATAAGACCATAATCTACGAGTACAAAATCACAGAGAACATCGAGGATCGTCAGGAGAAGCTCAAGGCCCTGATCAAGACCTTTGGAAGGATGGATCTTGAGTCTGAGATCAAGGATGATATAGCAATCATAACTGTTCCCTGGGAGCTATCTTACTACAAGGAGTGGCTCATGATCAGGCGCGGCCTGGCTGATATGATCATTCAGCACCTGTCCTTCAAAGAAGTTCACTATGTAGAGAAGCACACAGGTGAGAAGATCAAGGCAGAGCTGATCTCTCCGCCGGGAAAAGAGGCTGCCGCCGAAGAGACAGTCGCTTCAGAGCAGGCGCCAGTGGAGACATCAGCCTGATTGGCAGGGCTGTGGTCTGCTGATTAGCAGTCCTCTTTCTCTTTTATGCTTTTTATAATTTTTATACTTTTTCTGTTAATAAATTAAAATCCAGTGGCAGCTCTTCGCCGCCCGAGAAAAGAACAGCTTTTTTAAGGAAAAATGTTTTAGGAGAACATCCTCATGGACTCTTCAGATCCTTGAATCTCGTCTCCCAGAACCTTTCCTATTGCCGCATCAAAGTCGCTTCTCGAGACGGAGGATGCTCTTCTTCGGAGAGCATTCATGCCCGCCTCGACCATGATCGCCTTGAGGTCTGCTCCGCTTGCCTCTTCAGTCTCTGTGGCAATCTCAGCCAGATCCACGTCCTCATCCTTCCTCATCTTCCGGGAGTGGATCTCCAGGATCTTGAGCCTGCCTTCGGCTGAGGGCATTGGTATCTCTATGATCCTGTCAAATCTCCCTGGCCGGAGAAGAGCCGGATCGAGGATGTCTATCCTGTTCGTGGCCGCAATGATCTTGATGTCTCCCCTGGTCCTGAATCCGTCCATCTCAGCCAGAAGCTGCATCATTGTGCGGTTGACCTCGGCGCTTCCTGTGGTCCCGTCATGGGTGCGAATGCTTCCTACTGCATCGATCTCGTCTATGAAAAGGATGCTCGGGGCCTTCTCGCGCGCCATCTGGAATATGTCTCGGACGAGCTGAGCGCCCTCTCCTATGAACTTGTGAACCAACTCCGAGCCCGACATATGGATGAATGTGGCTTTGGACTCATGGGCGACCGCCTTGGCGAGCATGGTCTTGCCTGTGCCGGGCAGGCCGTAGAGCAGGATGCCTCTCGGGGGCTCAATGCCGATATCCTTGAAGAGTTCAGGGCTCGTGAGGGGCAGCTCTACAGTCTCTCTGATCTCCTGAATCTGGCTTTCGAGACCGCCCACCTGATCGTAGGATACGTCAGGGGCCTCTATCAGCTCCATTATCTTGGCGCGGACGTCCAGAGATCGGTCGAGCACCCGGACGATTGTCAGGGAGTTGTTTACTGCCACGCGGGAGTTGGGCTGGATGGACTGCATCAGCTCCGACGGGACTGTAGTGATGAACTCCTGATTGTTCCCGTGCTGCCTGAGCAGGACGTAGTCGGGTCCCATCTCCAGGACAGTGGCCAGGAACAGCGGCATCCTCTTGAGGGTCAGATTCTCTTTCTTGAGCCGCTCCAGCTCTCGCAGATACTTCTTGTTGGCTATGAGCGACTCGAAGAGCTTGGCTCTTACCTCTTCTCGCTCCATCTTGGTCGTCTCAAGCTCTTCTGCAAGGCTCTTGTTATCTGATTGCAGGGCGGCTATCCTCTTTATATAGGATTCGTAAATCGTATCTTGACTCGGAATGGCCGATGTTTCACTCATATGAACATGATCTTCACCCTTTCAAGCTTATAAATTCATTCCCAAGTCCGGGTGCAGAAATTAGGGGTTTTTGATTTTTGGAGAAAGGTATTAATCAAAAACAGTCCTATTATTTCCAGTGGTTTTTATGATCACACTAAATAAGCAGGTCAGGCCGCTCTACGAGGTGGT
>JBFYLF010000177.1:0-6910 GCA_041305505.1 Methanothrix sp.
GCAGAAGACCATCCACCTTATCCCTCTCTTAATCCTTTCCGGGCGCTCGCAGAAGAGCACGGCTGCTTCATAATAGGCTCGATACGCTCCGGTGGGCTGAACCTGGGATTCTGCCTGGACAGAGAGGGCATTGATCTTCGGCCCAAAATCCATCCCTTCGGTGAGGAGAGGGAGCACTTTTCCGGAGGGGACTTCATCTCTCCCGTGGACACGAAGTGGGGCCGGATCGGACTGCAGATCTGCTATGATCTGCGCTTTCCCGAGGTCGCCCGCTCCCTGGCCCTGCAGGGAGCCGACCTCCTGGTCACAGTGGCCCAGTTTCCCGCTCTGCGGCGCGCCCAGTGGCGGGCCCTGGCGGTGGCCAGGGCAATAGAAAACCAGATGCCCCACCTGGCCTGCAACTGGGCAGAAGGAGGGGGCTCCCTGATCATAGATGCAAGAGGCGAGATACTGGCACAGGCAGGCTCCGATGAGACTGTGATTGCAGCCGACTTGGACCAATCCGACAAAGACCTCTTTCGCCGGGAGATCCCCTGCTTTGATCACCGGCGGCCGGAGATCTATGGAAGGTGGGGCAATTGAACGCCCTGACCCAGAACTACCTGGCCTCATGCTTTCGCAGATACTACATCGAATCCTCTTTAGATACTCCGCCGGGCCTCGAATCTCGCGAATGGGGCTTTCTCTTCTTCGACGACTCCGGCATGCGCAGGCATAAGTCCTTCTTCTCAAGAGGCGAGCTGGTAGACTACGTCAGAGCGATGGTGCCCCGCCACGTCTATCACTCAGCAGCCTATTACGAACGCCCGGGCGCACCAACGATGAAGGAGAAGATCTGGCAGGGGGCGGACCTGATATTCGACCTGGATGCCGACCACCTGAGAAACGCTCCCAAGAGCTACGGAGGGATGCTGGAGATGGTGAAGAAGGAGACGCAAAAGCTCTTGGGATTTCTCACCTCAGACTTCGGTTTTTCAGAAGACCGAATTAGCATTGCGTTTTCTGGCGGCAGAGGATATCACATTCATATTCGCGATCCGAGGGTATTTGGTTTTGGTGGTGATGAGCGCCGGGAAATTGTGGACTATTTGACTGGAAGGGGCCTTGATGTTGATAGGCTCAGTTTTAAAGTTCGGATATCTGGAGATGTAGGCGATGATAGTGTGCGTGCTCTTAGATGTCCGCCAAAAAATTCTCCTGGATGGGGCGGCAGATTCAATGAAGCGATGGTGAAATTCACTGAAGAAATTAGAAATACGGATGAGAAAACTGCACTGGAAAGGCTAACTAAAATAAAGGGTATTGGCAAAGCTCGTGCTATTGAATTTTTTAACCGCGTTAAAAATGACCCGATATCAGACGATATACGCTCTGGCAACTTAGATAGTCTAAAAAATGTCCAAGGAATTTGGCCTCATATCATCAATAATTATCTCGCCGATCAGTTTGTGGAAGTCCTAGGTGGCGAGACCGACGAGCCTGTGACTGCAGATGTGCGCCGGCTGATCCGCTGTCCCGGAAGCCTTCACGGCGGCTCAGGGCTCCGGGTGACGCCTCTTACCCTCTCCGACCTTGAGGACTTCGATCCGCTTCATGATGCAGTGGTCTTCGGTGATGAGAGCGTGCAGGTGCAGATCATAAAGCCCTTCCGAACTGAGATGAAGGGCCAGAGTTTCGATTTGAAGGAAGGGCCGGCGGAGCTTCCAGCCTGCGTCGCCGTATTTCTGATGGCTCGCGGGGCTGCCGAGGCTCTTTCCGGATACAAGGGCTAAAAAAGGTCTGCCTGAATCCTTTGCCTGATGGCTGAAATCCGAGATGATAAGTCTATATATTATTTGATCTTCAGAATGCTGACAAAGGCACCAAACGGTTTGATATGGATCTGGCCAATGCTCTTCGAGAAGAGCGCAAGTCCGCGGAACTTCAGCATCTTGATAAGGATTTTTATAGCCAGGTGGGCGTTTACCTGGCAGGCCTGGGGCAGGAGCTCTCATCGCTGGAGGACCCATTTAGCGTAGAGGCTCAGATCCTGCAAGACACCCTCAAATCCGAGAAGAACAGCATCAATAAGCTCATAGATCAGAGAGTAAAGAAGATCGTCCGCAGGGCTCTTCGAAACGCAAGGTCCGCCTCAAGGGAGGAGACGTTCCTCGGGATGACAGAAGAAGAGGAGGAGATCTATCGGCAGATGCTCTCGGCTATTGCGAGCGGCCGTGAGGCGATACTTGCGCATGTATCTCGCACCGAAAGGCCTTTAACGGGCAAAAAAGATATAAGCCGGGAATACGAGGTTGTGCGCCTACTGGATAGTGTTCCTCTGTTCGTGGGAGTAGACGGGAGAAATTACCTTCTGCGAAAGGATGATGTGGCAATGCTCCCGGCCGTTCACGCCAGAAACCTGCGCAACAAAAATCTAGCATGCGAAGTGAAGTTTGAGAGATGATAAAAAGTGAAGATGCCAAAAAAGCTTAACGCTTACTGTCCGTTCTGCAAAAAACACACCCCCCAGACGGTTGAGAGAGTGAGAAAAGGCAGGGCTTCCTCCCTGACCCATATCACCAGGCAGAAGCAGCGTGCCAATGGAATAGGAAATCAGGGCAAGTTCTCAAAGGTTCCTGGCGGAGACAAGCCTGTAAAGAGGCTTAACCTGCGCTACCGCTGCAATACCTGCAAGAAGGCCCACAACCGTCCAGGATTCCGGGCCGGCAAGTTCGATCTGGTGGAGGGATAAACCTGACATCCAAGTTCGTCAAAGTGAAGTGCAACGACTGCGAGAATGAGCAGATCATATTCGCCCACGCCTCGACGGTTGTCAAATGCCTGGTCTGCGGGCGAACTCTCGCTGAGCCCACAGGCGGCAAGGCTGAAATCAAGACCGCCGTAGTAGAAGTCTTAGAGTGATTTACGATGGAACGTGAGGGCTGGCCAGAGCCCGGATCTCTAGTCGTCTGCACCGTGACTCAGGTCGTAGACTTCGGAGCCTTCGTCTCTTTGGACGAGTATTCCGGCAAGCAGGGCCTGATTCACATCTCGGAGGTGGCGAGCGGATGGATCAAGTACATTCGCGACCACGTTCGAGAGGGTCAGAAGATAGTCTGCAAAGTATTGAATGTAGATACATCCAGGCACCACATCGATCTATCCCTTAAGGATGTCAATGAGCATCAGCGCAGGGAGAAGATCCAGGAGTGGAAGGCGGACCAGAAGGCCTGGAAATGGCTGGAGATGGCTTACAAGGACCGGCCCGATGAGGTCAAGCGCGTGGCTGATGTTCTGGTGGCCGCATACGACAGCCTCTATTTGGCAATGGAGGAAGCGGCGATCAGCGGCGCTGACGCCCTGGCCGATGCGGATCTCACAGAGGATGATGTCCGCATTTTAGAGAGTCTCTCACGGGATAACGTCAAGCTGCCGTCTGTTGATATCAGCGGCTATGTGGACATCACATCTCCTGCTCCCGATGGTGTTGAGGTGATCAAGAAGGCTCTCAAGCAGGCCAAACGCATAAAGGATAAGGAAGCAACCCTCACCATCAGCTATATCGGAGCGCCGCGCTATCGCATCCATGTAACTGCGCCTGACTACAAGCATGCCGAGTCTGTTCTCAAGAAGACCGCCCAGGCTGTTGTGAAGTACATCGAGCAGCACGGTGGAGAAGGCACATTCTTAAGAGAGGCATGAGATCCAAGATCCTGAGGTGCACGGCATGTGGCCGCTAC
Organism: Methanothrix sp.; assembly: GCA_041305505.1. Classification (GTDB taxonomy): domain Archaea; phylum Halobacteriota; class Methanosarcinia; order Methanotrichales; family Methanotrichaceae; genus Methanothrix. The sequence continues at coordinate 3,720 of JBFYLF010000177.1, forward strand.
ACCCTGAAGGATATCTGCCCCGCCTGCGGGGGCCAGACAGTCATGACAAGACCTGCCCGGTTCTCTCCTGATGATCCTTATGGCAGGTACAGGAGGGCCCTGGTTCGGGAGGAGGCAAGATGAAGGAGACGCTCGTAATCCGCATCAAAGAGGAAGCCCTGAAGGACCCTATTCTCGTTGAAGGCTTGCCTGGCGTGGGCCATGTGGGAAAGCTTGTGGCAGACCACATGGTCGAAGAGTTCGAAGCAGAGAAGATCATGGAGATATACTCGCCCCATTTCCCACCACAGGTGATTGTAAGCGAGGACGGCACCATAAGGATGGTCCGAAATGAGGTCTATGCTTATCACGGCAAGAATGGCGAGCCCGATCTGCTCATACTGATCGGAGACTACCAGAGTGCCACCAATGAGGGGCACTACGAGCTGTGCGGCATGTTCCTGGACATCGCCCAGAGCTACAATGTCAAGAGGATCTATGCCCTGGGGGGCTACGGAACAGGCCAGTTCGTCGACAAGCCGACGGTCATGGGTGCCGCCACAAGCCTGACCCTGGTTGAGGAGATGAAGGAGAAGGGCGTCATCTTTCATGAGAATGAGCCGGGCGGGGGAATCATCGGCGTCTCCGGGCTGCTTTTAGGATTGGGGGCGCTTCGGGAAATGGATGCGGTCTGCCTGATGGGCGTGACGTCCGGCTACCTGGTCGACCCCAAGGCGGCCTCAGAGGTTCTGCGCATCCTTTGCCGCATACTGGGGATCGAAGTATCCGTGCATGCTCTGGACGAGAGGGCCAAGGAGATGGAGAAGATCATAGGCAAGCTCCAGGAGATGGAGCGGGCGCAGGCACCCTATGAGGCTGGCGGAGATGAAGATCTCAGATACATTGGATAGACTTCTGCCCCACGCTCGCGAGCTGCTTCTGCTGGCAAAGGCCGAAGGAGCGGAGGAGGCAGAGGTCTACGGCATGGCAGGTCAGTCCCTGGACATTGATCTGCGAAAGAGTCAGGTTGAGCTGGTCAGCCAGAGCTTTCATCGCGGCCTGGGCCTGCGGGCAGTTGTCGCAGGAGCTGTTGGATTTTCAAGCACCAGCGACATGTCCCTTCTATCCTTCGTGGCCAGGAGCGCAGTTGTCTCGGCTCGAGCCCGGGGTCCCGATCCATCCTGGTGCAGCCTTCCGGAGCCTGAGAAGGCTGAAGAGCCCGAGGGCGTCTTCGACCCGCGCCTCGCAGAGATCGGGCCGGATGAGTGCCTCGATATGGCAGAGAGCCTCCTATCAGGCTGTCGGAGCGTTCAAGGAACGGAGCCGGTCTCCGGAGGGGTTGTCTGTGCCGCTCATGCAGGCCTCAATCGAGGCCATAGCCAGGGGCGATGATGTGGCAACAGGATCGGATTTTTGGATCTCCCGGGGCCTTCAGAGATCGCTTGAAGAGGTGGGCCGAAATGCTGCACAGCTCGCGCGCTCTTCTCTGGGCGGAGCCAAGGCCGAGAGCGGAGAATTCGATGTACTGCTGAGGCCACAGGCCATAGCCGAACTTCTTGAGTACACACTTATTCCTGCCATCTATGCAGATAACGTCCAGAAGGGCCGCTCAACTCTTGCCGGACGGCTTGGTGAGGAAGTTGGATCTGAGTTCCTTTCAATCGTGGACGACGGGCTCTTGGCTGGCGGAATCGACACATCAGCCGTTGATGGAGAGGGAGTGCCTTCCAGGCGAAGTGTCCTGATAGAAGAGGGCGCTTTGAAGGGCTTTCTTTATGACAGCTATACAGCCGGAAAGGATGGCGTCAGATCCACGGGAAATGCGGTGCGATCCGGGTACACAGGCGTGCCTCGGGTGGGAACGAGAAATCTCGTGGTCAGCTCGCCTAAGAGCCAGAACCTACTGGATGAGACGAAAGGGTATCTCGTCACAGGGCTGATAGGCGCTCATACTGCAAACGCCATCTCAGGAGACTTCTCAGTTGAGGCGAAGAATGCCTTTGCCATCGCTCCGGGTGAAGATCCGAGGCCCGTTCGCTCGCTCATGCTGGCAGGAAATGTCTTCGATCTCCTGAAAGGCATTGAGATTGGCAGAGACGTGCGGGCCGTCGGCTCCATAGTCACACCGACTGTGAAGCTGCGAATGAAGGTAGTTGGAAGCTAAGGTGATATTTTATGGTGGTTATTGGAGGGCCCGCCTCCCAGCTCCTCGCTGGCCGGGTGGCTGCAAACTTAAATGAAACTCTTGCTCTTTGCGATTACAAGACATTTCCAGACGGCGAGTCTTACTCCCGGATTGTGGCAGATCTTGATGACGACATAAAGATAATCCAGTCAACTCCCACAGATCAGGATCTGGTCTATCTCCTGCAGCTCCTCGACATCTGTCAGGGCCGGCCAATCAAGCTGGTCATACCCTACTTTGGCTATGCCCGCCAGGACAAGATCTTCCAGCCTGGAGAGCCCATGACAGCCCGGGCCGTTGCCACTGCTCTGAATCCATTCCTGAAAAGTGGCCGGGTCCATCTGGTCAACATCCATGCCCCGTCCATCATGGCTCACTTCGAGTGCCCAACCTCCAATCTCGATGCTACGAGCCTTCTGGCAGAGCGAATCGAGAGCATGGGGCTCTCTGATACAGTGGTTATATCTCCGGACAAAGGAGCCATGAAGATGGCCCAGACGGCTGCAGCGGCCTTAGGCTGCGAATGTGACTTTTTGCAGAAGACCCGCCTCTCCGGAACCGAGGTCACAATGGCTCCCAAAGATGTGCCTGTCCAGGGCCGGGATGTGGTAATATTCGATGACATGATCGCCACCGGCGGGACAATGGCCACTGCGATCACAATGCTCCGCGAGCAGGGGGCTAGAAGGGTCTATTTGGCTGCTGTGCACCCCGTGCTTACCGGATCGGCGGTGCTCAAGCTCTACCGCTCCGGTGTGGAGGCGGTGCTGGCCACGGACACCCTGGACAAGGGCGTGAGCACTGTATCGGTGGCGCCGCTGATAGCCGAGGCGCTCCGGAACTGAGAAAAGAAAAGTTTTTTTGGGAATGGTGAGGCTGGTAGACAGTTTCCCGCCTCACATGAGTGGGTTTTACTCAAATTCTCCTCTCAGGTGAGATGTTTCATTGAATCATTGATATAATAATCTGAAAAAGTTTATTACATTACAGGAACAATTTAACCCCTTAATGCTGAATATAACTGAGC
>JBFYLF010000178.1:0-3540 GCA_041305505.1 Methanothrix sp.
GGCTGCACTCCACCTTCTGCTGCTTCCAGAATGATCTCATAGGCGGTGGCAAAGAGCAGAAAAGATATGGCTATGGAGGCCAGGTTCTCGACCTTGTACAGCCCCAGGGGAAAGCCCTCGCTCTTTCTCTCGGAGATCTTCAGGCCCAGGATGAGAGCCACCGAGGCCAGGACATCCACCATGGAGTGAACGGCATCGGCTCGGAGAGCCAGGCTACCGGATACGTCGGAGAGGGCGAGCTTTGCCGCCACTAGGGCCAGGTTGAAGAGCAGGGAATAAAGGGCAACCCTCAGGACTGAGGGCGCAGAGGTTGAATGACTCTCGGCGGAGTCTGGAGCTGTCATATCTTCATGGATCAGCTGCTGATTATTCCTTCGTACTCCTGCTGAGAGAGGTGCTCGGGGCTGTACTCAATGCCACGCCGCTCAAGGTTATTGACAAAGGCCTGCAGATGATTCTCCGATCCGCGCTTGAGGTTGGAGTAGACCAGCAATATATCCTCCCGCTCCGTCTGTGCCATGCGCTCTTCCAGGTCGAGTATATCTATCTCCTCTATGGCCGCTCCAACGCGCAGGGCCTCCTCAACCGAAAGGCTTCCTCTGCTGACGAGATCATTGTGGAGGCTCTGCAGGGTTTCATTGGAGAACTCTCCGGCCGGCTTGACAGGAACTGCCAGAGAGTATCTTACCAGGAGCGTCTCGACTGCTGCCTGGTGGGTTCGCTCCGCCCGGCCGATGTTATCAAAGACGCGCAGATTCCAGACTTCATTTAGCGCGGAATAGACATCTCCCGCCAGCTTCTCCTCCTCGGCCATAAAGAGCAGCCCCCCTTCTTCCTCTGAAGTGAGCACGCCGGAGGGCTCGCCAGCCAGGGCAAGGCTCAAAGCTGTTTCGTTGACCGAGGTGGTCTGGTTATCATCGGCTACCATCAAATCCAGGTCAGAAGCATATGCCGTGTTCATTGCTGAGATCAGCAGCAAGCTGAGGCTCAATATCAATATCTTCATCATTTATCACCTGAAGGAAACCCTTCCAATTATCAAAGGCCAAAAAAGGCCTGCTCGTTATTATGTTCTGAAATTATTTAACTATAGGTAATGGGAAGACCAGGATTTGCGCTCTGTCCGACGGAATGAGTCCATTTGGAATGTAAAACTAAAAGGTACCCATCAGGCTGAGCCCGATCATCATGACGGCAAAGCCGGCTATGATTCCCAGGTTGGTAAGATGCTCGCTCCCGTATCGGTTGGCTATGGGTATGAGCTCATCAAGGCTCAGGAAGACCATTATCCCTGCCACCATGGCCGAGGCTGCCGCCAGCAGCCAGTCGCTCAGGAAGGGATAGAGCAGGAGAACTGCCAGGATTGCCCCCAGCGGCTCGGTCATGCCTGCGGCAAAGGAGAGCAGGCAGGACTTCTTCCGGTCGGATGTGGCGCAGTAGAGGGGAATGCTGCAGGCCAGCCCCTCCGGGATGTTGTGGATTGCTATGGCTATGGCCACCGGCACACCCAGGCGCAGGTCCGCCAATGAGACCAGGGCCACGGTCATACCCTCCGGAAGGTTATGAATGGCTATTCCGATGGTGGTCATAATGCCGCTGCGATAGAGACGATTGCATTGAGAGTCCACCTGTCCGTCCATGTGAATATGAGGAACGGCGCGGTCCAGGAGATAGATCAAAAAAAGGCCCATCAGGAAGAAGATATTGGCATAGGTGAAACCCAGTATGGTTTGAGAGTTGCAGAATAGGTCCACAAAGCCCACATAGATCATCACCCCTGCCGCAAAGCCCAGGCTCAGGGATAGATAGCGCATATCGGGCTTGGGGATGAAATAGGCCACCAGGCTTCCTATGCCTGTGGCCAGGCCCGCAAAGAGGGTCAGGGCCAGGGCGGCCAGGATATTGCCTTCCACAAAGAATCAAAGGGGTCGAATATATTTCAATATGCTGCTTGAATCAGATAATCAGATTCATGAAGGTCATCTCGGCCTTGAAGTGACCCGGCCAAAGAAGAGTGTGTAGGTGATAAATGCGTAATAGCCGGGTCGATCGGCGATGAAATTCGTGGAGCTTTTATGGCAGAGCCGTTCGAATTGCGCTTTATCCGCATCCGAGAGCTCCGGCATTGCTCTTCCCCAAAGCATCTGAAAGCAGGCGGCCAGATCATCTCGGGCCTGGCCCTCGACGGCTGTGTGCAGATCGGCCACAAATGTGCGGCCTCTGATATCCTCCAGCCCGGCCTCATGCATCCATACGGGCGCAGAGAGTATGTGATCCCGAAAGCTCCCGTCCTCTTGAAATGGATAGCACGCCGCCCGGGTGGCATTGAGCCGGCCCTCCAGGAAGGGATGGCCGGGCAGGAGCCGCTGTGATGACCAGAATAATATGGCGATGAGGCCGCCCGGTCTTACCACCCGCACCAGCTCCCGCAGGACTGGCAAGGGGTCCCAGCCTGGAAATCCCCTAGACGGCGGCCTGGGATAAAGAACGTCTGCGCACCAGGCCCAATCGAAAGCGTGATCTGGGAAAGGCAGAGTGCGCAGGTCTCCCTGGATACAGTCCACGCTATCCGCAAGGCCTGCTCTTTCAGAGGATGCCCTCGCTAAAAGCAGCCCCTCCCTGCAGATATCAAGGCCTGTTACCTGCCCATGCGGCAAGAGGGCCTGGGCCAGCCAGAGGCTGTGATCTCCATTTCCGCAGGCGGCGTCGAGGCCGCGAGAGGGCTGGCGGCTGAGGGATTCAAATGGAAGCGCAGATATGGCGGAGCGTATGGCCTGCTCGGTAAGGCGGTGCATGGCCTCAGCCAGGCCGAGGTAGCTATGTTCCGGCATATGGGATTGCTATGGAAGCTTTAGCTATGAAAAAGGTTTCTTTCCAGTTATCATCCGCCTGTATCTACAGGGCGGATTGCCGCGCGCATCGGTGAATGGACTGACGGTGAACGGGCATCTCTTGCCCGTACCTTTTCAGCTTTTGGATCCGTCTGCAAAGAGTTCGCTCAGGAACTAACCTCATATAAGAGTATAGAGAAGCCGTCCGCATGAGCGTGAGCACGGCCATGCAGCACGATCAGGCGGCACAACCCCCATCACGGATACGGGAGATCGCCCAGCTGACGCTGGCGCACCTCATCAACGACATCTATGCCCCGGTGCTGATGGCACTCCAGCCGCTCTCGATCCTCCAGCCGGTCTTCGGCAGTCTCTCAGATAAGCGAGGATTTCGGGTAAGCGTGGCAGTCTCCGTACTCCTCTCCGGCTGCGGGATCGCCTTTCTGGGGCTGCTGTCAGACCACTACATGATCATGCTCTGCTCGGTTGGCATCGCCTCTGTGGGCGCCGCAACCTTCCATCCCGGCGCTCTCTGCAAGGTAGCGGCGATTGCGGTATCAAGTAACCGGGGCCGCCTCACCTCTTTCTTTATCGTGGGGGGAAACCTCGGTCAGGCCCTCGGGCCGATCCTCGGCGGCATCGTGATCACTGCCGGAGGCCTTCCCGCCGTAACCTGGCTTTTAATACCTGCTGTGCTCGGCGCACTTCT
>JBFYLF010000179.1:0-3523 GCA_041305505.1 Methanothrix sp.
GGATCATAGCGATATTTGAGCGAGGATTCCGATTTTATTATATCAAAGATTGAAGACTATCTGGAGCATTCCTGCCCTGATGTGATTCTTCATTATCGCGGGGTATGCTCTCTTTCATTTAATTGCTTGCCCTTTTCAGATATTCTTCAGGATCTTCTTTCGAAAATTGATTATAGTGTTTAACCTAATGGCTTTATATATAGAAATCGGTTTGATCAGGCTTTGCATAGCGGTCATAAGTTTCATATGTTGTGTAAAACACTATAATCTCTTGCCTTCCGGGGGTCATCCTTGCGACAAAGGCCTCTCGAGCTCTGAGAAGGCCCTCACAAGCACCTCATTGAGGGTAGGGTGGATCACCTGCGACCTGATCAGGGGAATCAGGTCCTGATAATCCGTGTTCATGAGATAGACCACCTGCTGGACAAGCTCAGAAGCAGATGGGCCATGGGCCAACGACTGATGCTCCAAGGATTCGACCTGATCCCTCCTCCAGCACCACCTTTACAAAACCGCTCTCCTCTGCCATAGCCATGCCCTTGGCCACGTCCATATAATGAGCCCGGCCAACCAGCACCTTCAACCCTTTTCCCGCAGCCTCCGCCTCTTTCATTCCGACGCCTGCCACTGAAGGATAAGTAAATACGGCATAAGGCACGGCATGATAGTCCGCATCTTCCAGGTCTGATTTGTCTTTTTCCCGGAAAAGATTATGAACTACCAACTCAGCCTCGTAATTGGCAGTATGCCTGTACATGTGCCTGCCAATTGCATCGCCCAGCGCATAAATTCCCTTCTTGCTGCTCTCCAGATGCGAATCAACCATAATCCAGCCCTTACCGTCCGTCTTCACGCCGCTCCTCTCCGGGTGGATCAGATCGGAGTTGGACTGTCGGCCCGCTGCCAGAAGGATCTCTTCGGACTCAAACTGGCTGACAGTGCCATCCAGAATGCTCTCGGCTGAGACGATCTTCCTTCCGTCCTTCTTCTCAACAAAGACCGCCTCATGGCCGGTGATGATCCTCATATGCTGTGATAGCCTCTTTTGAACCTGCATCGCCACCTCAGGATCCTCACCTTTCAAGAGAAGCTGGTGGCGGCCTATGACTGTGACATCGGTTCCAATGGCCGAGAAGAAGTGGCCGAATTCGCAGGCGATGTAGCCTCCTCCGATGATGATCAGACTTTTCGGCGGCTCTTGCCGCCGGAGCAGAGATTCGTTGTCGAGGAAGCCCGCTTCCCTGAGCCCGGGAATAGGAGGGACCAGAAGCCTGGCCCCGGTAGCAATGACGATCTTATCTGATGTTATGGTTCTTGTGCCAGCCTTAAGCGTATAGTCGTCAATGAACTCTGCCCCCTCTCTGATGAAGGTCAGATTTTCAGCATTTTCAAGAGCTTCCTCCAGATCTGTTCTGCCCTTGTCCACGACTTCATGCATTCGACTCATTATTCTCTTGAAGTCGACTTCGTTGATCCGGGCATGAACGCCGACTGCCCCTGCATCCTGAATGCTGCGAATGACATCAGCCGGATAGATGAGCATCTTTGAGGGAATGCATCCGCTGTTCAGACATGTCCCGCCTGTGGGGCCCTGATCGACCAGTGCGACATCAAGACCTGCCGAAATCCCCTGCGAGGCCACATTGGTCCCGGCTCCGCTGCCTATTACGATGAGATCGAATCTGTCCATAATAATGGATTTGACGGCCCCGAACTTAAATATCTTCTATGCCAGGTCTGGCGATCTGGCGAGCGGGATCACAATTATCCGAGCCGGTCTGAATTGTCATGCGAGGGTGTAGCTTCAGCGACAAGGTCAGCCGCAGCATTCTTGATTTGCTGAGTAGGGGCGGTTCTCCTTGAGGCACCACTGCATCTGCCTCATCAACCTCTTTATCCCCTCCGACCCAGAACCCGTTTCCCTGAGATTTTGAGCCATCACCTCTGCAAGGCTTCCCTGCTCAATCCTTTTAGCTATCAGGGGAAGATATCTCCTCTCCTCAGCAGTAGCCTGCCTTTCAGCCGCAAAAAAGAGCCTTTCTAGCTCAGGCTTAAGTCCGGCAGTGCCCCTGTGCATGGCTTCCTCAAGCATCGCCCGAAGGCTGCTCTCATCCTCCTCAAGAGCAACATCGCTTCTAAGGAGTGCTAAAATAAAGGCTGAGAGCGCCATATCCGAGTGCAGGCACTCCTGCTCGTCTATTGCTTTGACCTCCAGGCATCTTCTCGTGAACCTCACGATCACGCCTCGTGAGTTGACCCACTCCCGACAGAGGATTTCAGCTCCCTCTCTCTTCAGGCAGGAGTAGATTCCTCTGTTGATCTGCACATAATCCTCGACGCTTGAGAGCTTCTCAGGCAGTATGCCATTGCATATCTCAGGAATCGCCGCCTGGTTTTGCCTGTAGTAGACCAGCCTGTTGTCCATGTAAGACGTGAGAGCGCCCTCCACCAGAGGGGATGAGGCAGATACAGCCACAAGATAGGGTATGAGCGATCGAATCCTGTTGAACATGGCCAGAAGCTCATCCAATCCGTCGTACGGAATGTTGATCTGCAGAGCCTGGATGTTCAGCCAGCCGTGCTGCTTGATATCAAAGAGGCGGTCGTAGACCTCGTAGTACTCCTGCTCGTCATGATCCCAGTATGCCGTCTCATCAAGCCTGAGCAGAGGATGCATTCCGAGGCCCATAAATCCATATTCATGATTTGTGGCCCTGTAAAGCTCAGAGAGGCCCTTGTACAGGTTGTCCTCGAGAAAGCTCAAGCTGCCAGGCCTTATAGGGATCAGCTCGATGGCATGCTTTTGAAGCTCCTTTGAGAGCAGTATGCCCCCGAATGCCACCTCATGATCGATATGACCGCAAACCCTCTCGATGATCCTATCTGATATGGCCAGAGGCCGGCAGCTCCGGTCATTTATGGAGTACTCGTGCTCCGTTCCTATCGCTTTAAACATGTCCACCGCTCTCATAGCCCATTCTTCTCTTCGGGGCACAGCCTGATCTCGGCCACCAGATCCGTCTGCGGCTCATCTATCTTCAATATCTCAGCCATCTCTGCCTCAGGAATCTCTGATACCAGATGAACGATCTTCTCAACCGACGTCTTGAAGAGCGCTTCATAGGCCTGGCGGCTGGCTCTGAGAAATCGAACCATAGGACAGATGCTCTCTCTCTTCAGGAAGATCTGGAGATTTCCGTCCCTGATATCAAAAGTAAAAGGCCCTGCCACGCACGTCTCCGGTTTGATGGAATGAATGCTGCACCTTCCGTCCTGCAAGAATATGCAAAAGCCGTCCGGCTTCAGCCGTAGCCTCTTATATCCGTTGAATTCTATAGAATCCGCAGAAACACCGTGGCTCAGCAATATATCGATTCTCTCCTGGCTCAATGGCGGCCTCGCCTCGAAGCAGCAACCGCCTTGAAGCTGGCATTCGTCGCAAGCCCGGCTCAAAGCCTCACATATTTCATCTTCCATCAGAGCACCATCTCTTGTGTAATGAATTAATTTTGTAACATATAAC
>JBFYLF010000180.1:0-3145 GCA_041305505.1 Methanothrix sp.
TGCCGGATTTTCCGATGCCTTCGCAGCCCGTGAGTGGCTTGTCGAGAACGTCAAGGGCCTGGGCTACAAGGAGGCGAGCCATTTCCTGCGAAATATCGGGCTAGGGCAGGATCTGGCGATACTCGACAGGCACATCCTCAAGAATCTGGCGCGACTGGGCGTTATAGAAGAGGTCACCAGCTCGCCCACGAAGAAGATGTACCTGGAGATCGAGAGAAAGATGAGGGCATTTTCCGCTGATGCGAAGATACCCATGGGGCAGCTCGACCTGCTTCTTTGGTACAAAGAGGCGGGAGAGGTCTTCAAGTAGGGAGCCGCTACCCTGCTATCTTTCTACTTCTCCTTCTATTCTCTTTCTAAACCACATGCGCATCAGGTAGACGCCCTCCTCGCTCCTCTTCTCAGTATCAAATCCCATCTTCTCAAAGAGGCCGACCATTGATCTGTTGGCAACCAGAACCTCTCCGGTGAATCCAAGAAGGCCCTGTCTTCTGGCCAGATATATCAGATAAGAGAGGAGCACTCTGCCCACTCCCTGACCCTGAAAGCTGTCCCTCACAACCAGCGCGACCTCTGCAGAGTGCATGTCGGAGTTGAGCTCGTACTGGCCGATGCCAACTATCGTCTCCTTCTCCTTCTCTCTCTTTGTGGCCAGGATCTCCATCTTTCTGCTGTAGTCTATGGCCACGAAATCCTGGAGCCTCTTGTGTGGCATGTCCGTCCTGGCGGAGAAGAACCTCTTGTAGAGGCTCTCCTCTGAGAGGTCGTAGAAGAATTCTTTGAGCAGAGGCTCGTCTGTGATCTTGGCGGGCCGCAGGAGGATGTCAAGCCCCTTGCTGGTGGTCCTGTAGATCTCCAGCTCTTCTGGATACACGCCCTTCTCTCCCGGAATGAAGAGCTGATCTTTGTAGATGAAGGATCTTTTGCGGGCCGATTCCATGAGCCAGGGCCGGAATTTGGGGTGGGCTATTGATATGAGGTCCATAGCCCTCTCCCTGATGTTCTTGCCGTGAAGATATGCGATTCCGTATTCGGTTACAACATAACGGATGTCTCCGCGGTTCAGTGTGACTCCGGCACCTTCCTGAAGCACAGGAACGATTCTGGAGACGCTGTCGTTGAGGGCAGTCGAGGGAAGGGCAAGTATGGTCTTTCCGCCAGGGGCCAGGACCGAGCCGCGCATGAAGTCAGCCTGGCCGCCTATGCCGCTGTAGAAGATCCCCCCGAGCGACTCGGCTGTAGCCTGGCCCGTCAGGTCCATCTCCATAGCGCTGTTGATGGCTGTCATGAGCCTGTGCCTTGAGATGATCAGGGGGTTGTTTGTGTAGTCGATCCTCTTGAACTCGACTGCCGGGTTTTCGTCAAGGAAGTCGTAGCTCTCCCGGCTGGCCATGCAAAAGGTGGCGACTGTCTTTCCCGGGTTGTGGCTCTTCTTGCGGTTTGTCACGACGCCGCTTTTCATGAGGTTGATGATGCCGTCGCTGAGAAGCTCGGTATGAACTCCCAGATCTTTCTTCTCGATGAGATTTGGGACGACAGCATCCGGGATCAGGCCGTAGCCCACCTGGATTGTCGAGCCGTCCTCGATCAGGCTTGCCACGTACCTTCCAATCTTCTGGACGATGTCCGAGGGGGCTTTGACTGAGTATTCCAGCAGAGGCTCGTCGTGAGGCAGGATGAAGTCTATGTCCTTGATATTGATGAAGCCGTCACCCTGGGTTCTGGGCATGTTGCTGTTGACCTGGGCCACCACAAGCTTTGCCATATCAACTGCCGAGGCGACAACGTCCACGCTTATCCCGAGGCTCAGGTAGCCGTGCTTGTCCGGAAGAGATGTCTGGATGAGGGCTACGTCAACAGGTATCAGCTCTGAGCGGAAGAGTTCGGGAACGACGGAGAGAAAGACTGGCGTGTAGTCTGCTGCGCCCCGGTTGACTGAGTTTCTGGTGCTGTCTCCTACGAAGAAGGAGTCGAGGCGGAAGTTCTCCTGGAACTTATCGTCTGTGTAAGGGGCGACGCCTAGGGTCCAGATGTGGATAAGCTCGGCATCGAAGAAGGCCTTGGGGTGGTTCTTGACGTAGTTGACAAGAGCAGCCACAAGGTACTGGGGCTCGCCGCAGCCCGTGCCAATGAATATCCTGTCACCGGCGTGGATATGGGAGAATATGCTCTCCTCGGGCGCGAACTTCTCAGGATAGGTCTTCCGGAGCTCCTCTAGCAGGCTTCTGTCTTTCATCCAATCCTTCCTCCAGCCCTACTCTAAAGGCTGAGAATCATGGGGTTTACAGAACGCTCTGAATAATCAGCCTGACGCTCTGAAAGAGATTTTTTATAGCGGCAAGAGATGAAAAGCACAGGGGCTGAAATTCATGGAAGGCGCGCCAGAGGTGTTGATCTACGGGGCCGGGGCCATAGGCTCGTTCTTGGGGTATCTGCTAGCCGGGCCTTCCGGCATGGATGGAGAGATAGTGGAAGGGGTGGCGCTCCTTGGAAGAGAGGCGCACATGAGGGCCATAAGAGAGCGGGGGCTGGCTGTGGACCTGGGCGAAAGGAGCGAGGTCCTGCGCTTCAAGCACTGCTTCGCCAGCCTTGACGAACTCAGGGCTTCGGACTTTCGGCCCGAGGTAGTCATAGTCTGCGTCAAGACATATTCCCTGCCCGAAGTCTGCCGGGAGCTGCATGAGTCCGGGCTCCTGGAGGAGCGGCTGAAGGATGCCCGGTTCATCCTGCTCATGAACGGCATGGGAAACCGGGAGGCGTTCCTGCAGGCGGGCCTCGGCCCCGCGGGGCTCTTCGAGGGCATCACCTCTTTTGGTGTCCTTCTGGCCGGGGAGGGGCGGATCGAGCTGAAGGGCAGGGGAAAGACCGTCCTGCAGGACGACATAGGCCCGGAGGAGAGGCGATTTTTGGAGGAGAGGTTCTCGGAGAAGGGCTTCGAGCTGGAGTTCTCCCCGGATTTCCAAAGGCAGCAGTTCAATAAGCTCCTGGTCAACGCCGCCATCAATCCGATCACAGCTCTGATCCGCAGGCAGAACGGCGTCGTTCTCTCCCCGGCCCTGAGGCGCACCGTGCAGAGGGTGGTGTCTGAGGCGGTGGCGCTCGCCGCCGCCGAGGGGCTGGCGATCTCGGAGGAGGAGGCGAGGAC
>JBFYLF010000181.1:0-3433 GCA_041305505.1 Methanothrix sp.
TACTAAATGCTCATTTGTAAATCATAAAATCAGGCTCTTAAAGCCGGAGAGGCTAGTATGCGGCATCTTCGGACAGATGATCTTTTCTTTCTTTTGAAGCGGGCGAAGGGGCAGGAGAGCCCTGCCCCGAGACGCCCGATGGCGGGATGGTAATATGTTATCGGAAAATGATGTAAAAGTTCTAAAAGCGATATCAGAAGGAGAGTCTGATCCACAGAGCATCGCTGAAAAGCTCCGGATGAAGGTGGAGGCGGTAAGGGCATCAGCAGATGCTCTGGGGGAGCAGGGCCTCATCTCGGTTGATAAATCTGTTGAAGAGTCGGTCTCTCTAACAGACGAGGGAAGAAAGTACGCAGAAGAGGGCCTGCCAGAGAGGACGCTGCTCTCATTCATCGGGTCTGGCAGGGCTATGTCCGATCTGAAAGACCCTGTCCATAAGATCGGCCTGGGGTGGCTACGCAAGAAGGGCTGGGCGGCCATCCAGGCAGGCGAGCTCAAGCCGCTGGGCTCTGCCCTGAGGGGCTTGGATGAGGAGATACTGGAAAAACTGCTGGCCGGACAGAAGAGCAGCGCAGATCTGGATAAAAAAGGCCTGGCCGATCTTAAGAGTCGGGGTCTGATCACTTCGAGCAAGAATAAGTCCTGGAGTTATAAGACTACGAAGACTACTCAGATTACTCAGACAATTGAGCTAGGTAGCAATGCCGATATCGTTAATGAAGTTGGCCCCATTACATCAGACATGATAAAGAGTGGGCACTGGGAGAAGGACGATGCGCCATATCTTACGTATAACGGCGAGAAATTCCATATTCGACGCTATGACGTCACCCTGGCAGCCGATCGGATCTTCCCCGGCAAGAAGCACCCCTACCAGAGGCTCATAGATTTCATGCGGGAGATCATGCTGGAGATGGGCTTTGTGGAGATCAAAGGCCAGATAGTCCAGTCCAGCTTCTGGAACTTCGATGCGCTCTTCCAGCCTCAGGACCATCCTGCCAGGGAGATGCAGGACACCTTCTATCTCGACAGCCGGGCTGAAATCCCCGACTACAGCCGGGTCAAAGAGTTGCATGAGTGCGGACGGGGGCAGAGAGCGCCGGGTGGGGTGGAGTCTGGAGGCCGGAGGTGGCCCGCCAGGAGGTCCTTCGCACCCACACCACGGGAGTGACCATCAAGTATCTGGCCGATCACCCCGAGCCGCCGGTGAAGGCCTTCGGCATAGACCGGGTCTACCGGCGGGAGGCAATAGACGCCACTCACACACCGGAGTTCGAGCAGCTCGAGGGGATTGTCATGGACAGGGATGTGACCTTCTGTCATCTTCTGGGGATCCTGAAGGAGTTCTACGCCAAGATGGGATTCGAGGAGGTGCGCTTTCGGCCCGGCTACTTCCCGTACACCGAGCCATCGGTGGAGCCGGAGGTGTTCATAGACGGCCTCGGCTGGGTGGAGCTGGGAGGAGCTGGGGTCTTCCGCAAAGAAGTAACCGCTCCCTTCGGCATAGAGCATCCGGTCCTGGCCTGGGGGCTCGGGGTCTCAAGGGTTGCAATGCTGCGGCTGGGGCTCAAGGATCTTCGGCTGCTCTATCAGTCGGATCTGGAGTGGCTGCGTCAGACGCCGGTCTCTATCAAGCTTTGAGGTGAACATTCATGCCTGTAGTTAGAGTTCATTATGATGATATGGAGAGGCTGATTGGGGCCTCAAGGGAGAGCATCATGGCCCGCCTGGCTATGATGGGCGCAGACATCGGAAAGAGGGCTGAAGAGGATTACGTGGATGTGGAGTTCTTCCCGGACCGCCCGGACCTCTACAGCGCCGAGGGGGTGGCCAGGGCCATGAGGGGCTTTCTGGGCCTGCAGACCGGGCTTGTCGAATACCCCATCGAGAAAGGATCAATCACCCTGCAGGTGGAGGAGTCGGTTTTGGGGGTGCGCCCGGTCATAGGCTGCGCCGTGGTGCGAGGGCTGTCGTTTTCCGATGAGGCCATCGAGTCCTTGATGGGACTGCAAGAGGACCTGCACTGGGGCCTGGGCCGCAACCGCCGGAAGGTTGCCATCGGCGTTCACGACATCTCCCGGGTCACGCCGCCCTTCCGATACTTCGGAGAGGACCCACAGAGAAAGTTTGTGCCCCTGGACTTTACAGAGGAGATGAGCATGAAGGAGATGCTGGAGAAGCACCCGAAGGGCAGAGGCTACGGCCACATCCTGCAGGGCTGCGATCGATATCCTCTGATAGTCGATGCCAAAGATCAGGTGCTCTCTTTCCCTCCAATCATCAACGGCGAGCTGACATCTGTCACCGAGGATACCGAGGAGCTCTTCATCGATGTCACGGGATTGGACGGGATGGTCTTCAAGGCCCTGAACATTGTTGTCACCTCCTTGGCCGAGCGGGGAGGCAGGATCGAGAGCGTCCTGGTCAAGAGGCGCGAGGGCGATTTCATCTCCCCGAACCTTGAGCCCACCTCCTGGACTGTTAGCACCGCCGAGGCGAACAAGTTAATCGGCTTTGATCTCAGCTCAGCGGAGCTGGCTGCAACTCTTGAGCGGATGCGCCTTGGTGCCAGGGCCGATGGCGACCTGGTTCGAGTCCAGGTTCCGGCTTATCGGGCGGACATCATGCACTCCTGGGACATATTCGAGGATGCGGCCAAGGCCTATGGCTTTGACCGCCTTGAAGCCAGGCTTCCCCATACAGTGACCGTTGGAAGGGCCCATCCTACGGAGGTTCGCAAGGGCGAGATTCGGGAGATCCTTGCGGGGCTCGGGTATCTGGAGGTCATGCCCTTCACACTGACAAATGAGAAGATGCACTTTTCATGGATGAGGCGGGAGAATTCTCCCGAGTGCGCCGGGGTGGTTAAGGTGATGCATCCCATCAGCGAGCTGCACACGATCCTCCGAACATCGCTCCTCTCAAGCCACCTGGAGATCTTTGCCCTCAACCAGCACCATCCCCTGCCACAGAGGATCTTTGCCGCAGGAGATGTGGTGGTGGAGAAGAAGACCCGCATGAACCTGGCTGCGGCCAGCATCCACAGCGGAGCCAACTTCTCAGAGATCAGATCGGTGGCTGATGCAGTCTTGCGGGAGCTGGGTGTGAAGGCGAGGGGACCTGATGGCCGAGGGAAAGAAAATCGGCTGTTTCGGTGAGCTTCACCCGCTGGTCCTGAAGAGCTTCGGGCTGGAGCAGCCGGTGGTGGCTATGGAGATGCAGTGGGGTGAGCTCTAGGCGGGGCTCTCCCAAAATTTCGAAGCTTTCATTTTCTGACTGAATGGCATACAAGAAGAGGGAGACGAAACACATGAATCAGAAGATCGTTATCAGGAGCGAAAGAGATGCTGATGCAAATTCAATAGCAGAGGTGACCGCCGCCGCGTTCGAGACCCTGGATATCAGCAACCAAACCGAGCAGTTCATCATCGAG
>JBFYLF010000182.1:0-3066 GCA_041305505.1 Methanothrix sp.
GTACCTGGCCAGGCCCTCCGCCTCCATCTGCAAGGGCACCCGGTAAATGTCGTCGGCATTGTGGGCGCTGATCACAGCTTCCATGGGAACATCGCAAAAGTGGGCGATCTTGTGCTTGGTCTCCTCCAGGAGGGGATGCTCGCAGCGTACTACTATCATGTCCGGCTGCAGGCCAAGCTGGCGCATCTCCTTCACGCTGTGCTGGGTGGGCTTGGTCTTCTGCTCGCCGTCAATGGTGGAAGGAGCCAGGGTGACGTGCACGAAGAAGATGTTGCCCGTCTCCTCATATTTGAGCTGGCGCATGGCCTCCAGGAAGGGCATGGACTCGATATCGCCCACGGTCCCGCCGACCTCAACCAGGCAGATCTCGCAGCCTCCGTCCCGGGATACCTGGCGAATGCGCCTCTTGATCTCCTCGGTGATGTGGGGGATGATCTGCACCGTCTTGCCCAGATACTCGCCTCTGCGCTCTTTTTCTATGACTGTGCTGTAAACCTTGCCAGTGGTGATGTTGTGGTCGCGGGTCAGTTCCACATCCAAAAATCGTTCGTAGTTGCCGAGATCCAGGTCCACCTCGCCTCCGTCCCGGAGGACATAAACCTCGCCATGCTGAAATGGACTCATGAGCCCGGCATCGATGTTGATGTAAGGATCTATCTTGATAGCTGTAACCTTATAGCCTCTATTCATGAGCAGCCTGCCAATGGACGCCGCAGTGATGCCCTTGCCAAGCCCGCTCATTACCCCGCCTGTGACCACAATGTATCTCATAAATTACATCTCACAAATTAGATCTCACGCCTTGAGAAGAGTAGCCGCTCCGTATATGATAAGGGTAACGATCAGGATGGACGATGCCAGAGCGCCGGGAAACTCTGGAATGCTCAGCAAAATGAAGGTCATTACCAGGACGATAACCAACGCCAGAAATAGGACTGCAGGGACGACCTTAAGTGAGTGCATGCCGGATAAGCCGCTTAATCGGTCCATATAGATGGACTCAGCTCCATCATCCTGATCTGAGTACACCTCCGGCTCATCAGGGAGATTTTCTTGCCTGTCGGCGGCAGTCTCGGCTGCAGAAGTGGGAATATGAATATCTCGCATCTCACCGTTAAAGCCCTGACGAAATCCCTGGTAGCCGTCTTCATAACCAGAGGCGGGCCTCTTTCTCTCTTCAGCTCTCTCTTCCGCCCACTCTTCCGTTCGCTCTTCAATTCGTTTTTCCTTCCATTCTTCCTGCTCCACAAAAGGTACCTGTCTGGGGATAAATCGTGGGCTGTCGTTCTGTCTATTTCCGGGATCTACAAAACGATCATCTATACGTTCCCGGAAGCGATTTTCAATGAGGCCATTGTCATCATCTTCATTGATATGATTATCTTCAGTTTTTGCGCGATCCTCATCTACGCGGCTTGTAGCCGGCCTTTGGGCGCGCTTGTTTCCCCGGCTTTCAGGCGAGCCGGCAACTTTCCGCCGACGAGTAGCAGACCGGTATCTTTGCAGGTCTTCGTCGCGGGAGAATGCTATGCGCCGCGGCTCCTTCTCTGCAGTATCGCTTTCGTCTTCGTCCTCATCTTCATCATCGATGCGATTTGCTTGCCGGACTTTTTCGCAGTCATCCTCGTAATCGTTCTCATAATCTTCATCAACTTCATCGTCCTTCAATTCATCGTCCCCCTGCAGACCGGGATCTTCCAGATCGTCGCCCGGATCTTCCGAATCGCGCAGCAGAGTTATGGGCACCCGGCTCTCTCCGCCGCTGCTGGTGAGAAGAATCTCGCCATCCAGACGTTTCTTGTCGGCCGGCATTCTGGCAAGTATGGGTATGATCTCTTCGAGGACCACATAATGATCCGGCTTCTTCAATCGCACCGCCTTGAAGACGGGGCTGCTGGCGAGCAAAGAGATGTTGGAAGGCTCCCCGTTATTGAGGACTTTGAGATTGAATATCGTCTCCTCGCCAGGGAGAAGACGCAAGACTATTGGTTTGGCTGCCCCACTGCCATTGTTGATGTGAACAACATGATCCAATGCTATAGCTCCCCAGACTAAATATCACATAATATTATATAAATATTTTGCTGGTGTGGCTCTCCTTCAAGTGGGCAACCTGGCTTTGTGAGCCACGCTCTTTCCAGTTCGAGCCTCTTGATCAGCCAGCCATATCTAGTCTCTCAGATCGGGCGGCAGCATATTGGGAATGCCGTCTTCAATAGGATAGCATTCCTTGCAGGCCTGACAGCAGAGTTTTCCCGTCACTATTTCCTTATCGTTCTCTTCGAACACTTCGATAGTGAGGTCACCCTTGCATAGCGGACAGGCTAATATGTCAAGCAGATCGCGTTTCATGGATCAGCGTATCTATTGCAGAGAAGTATAAACCTTTGGCCCAATCTCTTCAGTTCAAGTCGTCTTTGTGCCTTTGTGCCTTTGTGGTGAGCGTAGTATTGGTAGTAGTAAGATCTAACTTCATATCCAGGAGCCTGGCTGCATTCTTGCCGAGAACTGCCTGCTCCTCCGCTTCACATAGCCCCAGACTCTTTATAATCTCCGCTGCCCTTCCCGGCTCCTCCCAGGGGTAGTCGCTTCCGAATATGACTCTCTCTGGTCCGATATCACTTATCATATCCAACATATCATCCCTGCCCATGTAAAAGGAGACATAAGCGGTGTCGAAAAAGACATTTCTCCCGGCGGAGAGAAGGTGGCGGCGAACGTCATCCCACATGCGTAAGCCTCCCAGATGGGCCAGAACCATCTGCAGCTCCGGGTAGCATTCAATGGTTCTGGCGAAGCGATCCGGCGTGCCGAAGACCTCCGGTCTGTCCAGCGGATCTCGGCCCGCATGAGATACCAGGATCATCTTTCTCTCAATCAATGCCTCGAAGAGCCGGCCGCAGCGCTGATCATCAGGATAGACCTCCTGCAAAAGGGGCATCATCTTCACTCCCTTGACGCCGCTGGCCGCCAGCCGGTCCAGCTCAGCCTCCAGGTTATGCATGAAGGGATGCACAGCGCCAAAGGCTGTAAGCTCCCGGTTCTCTCTCGAAACGGTTAAGATCC
>JBFYLF010000183.1:0-3036 GCA_041305505.1 Methanothrix sp.
ATGAGAGGCTGATATGTATGCAGCGGCTGCAAGCCCCATCTTTCTGGTGATGAAGCTCAAAATTGAGATTGGGATTATGCCGTAGCTGTAAACAGTGCACCCTGTGCTCAGAACGCCCTCCAGAAACGCTTTTTCAAGAGACGGGCCGCTGATCCGAGTATCTCTGCCTAGCGAGACCTCTGCACCGCCCGAAAAAGAGCCGAAGGACCTGCCGACCCTTCCGACCAGCACCTCAGTCAGATCTGTGCCGTAAACACCCCGAACATCATAAGCTCTAAAGACAGTCACGGCCTTTTAATCTGGCTGGATGGTTTAAATTGCTTTCTGAGATCTGAGGATCTCCCGAAAGGACTGCAATTCCTTCGCAAGAAAGCAGCTTGATATTCCAGGAGAGCATTTCATAAAATAGGATTTTATGGAGTGAGAAGTTGATGATGAATCAGAGTATCTTCGTTCAGATTCTCCTGGCCTTGTCTGTCTGGGCCATTCTCCTCGCCTCGCCAGCCCTGGCTGAAGATCCGCAGACAAGTCTCAGCGTCAGCCTGGACTTTGCAGTCTTTCCTCTTGAGAACACCTGCGAGGGGGCAGACATTTCGCCGGAGATCAGGGTCTCTGGCTGTAACTCAAGCTTCCTTGCCATAATCCTTGAAGATCCCGATGCACCTTCAGGCACATTTACGCACTGGACCGTATGGAATATTCCTGCCAACACCAGCCTGATACGCGCAGCCGTTCCCAGGAACTCCACAATCGAGCAGCCCTTCTCTGCTATGCAGGGTCGAAACGACTTTGGTGAGATCGGCTATGCTGGCCCCTGCCCGCCGCCTGGAAAGCCTCACAGATATCTTTTCAGGGTGTTCGGCCTCGATGGGATTCTCGACCTGCGGGGAGGCTCTTCGGTTGCTGACCTGCAAGAGGCCATGAGGGGCCACGTTCTGCAAGAGGGGGAGGCAGTGGCGACATTCGGAAGGTAGAAGAATAATATTCGGCCATCGGATAAATTTATATCGCTTGGGCCAAAATAAAGGAAGATTGTGTGGGAAGTGAAGGATATTCTCCTCAAGGTGGCTAAAGCCTATCCAAATGACTCGGCTCGGGGCATAGCTCGCCTGGACCCCAATGCTCTGCTGACACTGCGGCTCTCTCCCGGAGACATCATTGAGATCGAGGGCAAGAGAATGACTGCCGCCAAGGTCTGGCGGGCAGACCGGCAGGACTGGTCTCAGGACTACATAAGGATAGACGGATTCATCCGTCAGAACGCAGGTGTGGGAATAGGGGACCGGGTGAAGATCCGTAAGGCCAAATTTGCCGACGCCCAGAAGATCGTCCTCGCCCCGCCATCGGGCTCGCATATGCATTACGGAGACGAGGCTGCAGACATGATCCGCCGCCAGACCCTGAAGAGGCCGGTGGTCGCCGGCGATATTCTGCCGATAATGAGCTCCGGCACTCATCCATTCGTAGGGCGGATGGAGGCCGTACCCCTCGTGGTCACAGAGACCCATCCGGATGATGTTGTGGTCATCTGCGAGAAGACTGAGATCCTGCTTTTAGAAAAGCCGGCCAAGAGCGTAATGTCAGTCAAGGCAACGGGCACAACTTACGAGAACGTCGGCGGCCTGCGCTATGAGGTCCAGAGGGTCCGGGAGATGATTGAGCTTCCGATGAAGCACCCGGAGGTATTTCAGAAGCTCGGCATCGAGCCTCCCAAGGGCGTCCTTCTCTACGGCCCTCCGGGAACAGGAAAGACCCTGATCGCCAAGGCAGTTGCAAACGAGAGCGGATCCAACTTCTTCTCGATAGCAGGCCCTGAGATCATGTCCAAGTATTATGGCGAGAGCGAGCAGCGGCTCCGGGAGATCTTCGAAGACGCCCAGAAGGCAGCTCCCTCAATCATCTTCATAGACGAGATAGACTCGATAGCTCCCAAGAGAGGCGAGGTCACAGGCGAGGTTGAGCGAAGGGTTGTCGCCCAGCTCCTGGCTATGATGGACGGCCTGAAAGAGCGGGGTCAGGTGGTCGTCATCGGAGCCACCAACCGCGAGGAGGCCATCGATCCGGCTCTGAGGAGGCCTGGCCGCTTTGACCGGGAGATAGAGATTGGCGTGCCGGACCGGGCAGAGAGGACTGAGATCCTGCAGATCCATGTCCAGAACATGCCCCTCTCTGATGACGTGAACCTGGAGGGCCTGGCTGACAGAATGCACGGCTTCGTAGGGGCCGACATCAATGCCCTCTGCAAAGAAGCCGCCATGAGGGCGCTACGCAGATACATGCCTGATCTGACAACCGAGGACGAGATCCCACCTGAGATCATAGAGAACATGCTTGTCATGAAAGAGGACTTCGAGGAGGCCCTCAAGGAGATCGAGCCATCGAGCATGAGAGAGATCCTTGTGGAGCTGCCGCGCGTAAGCTGGGCGGACCTCGGGGGCCTGGGAGGGCTCAAGCAGGAGCTGATAGAGGCGATCGAATGGCCGCTCAAGAGTCCCGAGAAGTTCCAGAAGATGGGCATTTTCCCGCCGAAGGGAATCCTCCTCTACGGGCCTCCGGGCACCGGAAAGACCATGATCGCCCAGGCCGTTGCATACGAGACAGAGGCCAATTTCATAAGCATTCGGGGCCCTCAGATGCTATCCAAGTGGCTTGGGGAATCCGAGAAGGCCATAAGAGAGATATTTCGAAAAGCCAGGCAGGTCTCGCCTGCTATCATATTCTTTGATGAACTGGACTCGATCGCTCCCATGCGGGGAACGGATGAGGGCAGCCATACAATGGAGCGGGTGGTAAACCAGCTCCTCTCTGAGCTCGACGGCCTTGAGGCTCTGAGGGATGTCGTGGTGATAGCAGCCACCAACCGCCCGGATATACTCGACCCGGCGCTTCTAAGATCCGGGAGGTTCGATCGAATGCTGATGGTCGGCCCACCTGATAAACTGGGACGGCATGAGATCCTGAAGATTCATACTGCCGCCATGCCAAAGGGCGAAGATGTGAACCTTGAGGAGCTGGCTGAGATGACCGAAGGCTATG